>VERK01000232.1 GCA_018882725.1 Actinomycetota bacterium
GTGGTGGGCATCGACGAAGTGGGCAAGGGCGCCTGGGCGGGGCCGCTCGCAGTGGGCATCGCGCTCGTTCCCGACGCCGATGCGAGCGAGGTGCCGGCCCCCATTCGCGATTCGAAAGCGATCACCGAGAAGGCGCGCGAAGCGATGTTCGACGCAGTGGCGTCGTGGTGTATCGCGTGGTCGGTGGGTATGGCGTCACCGCAGGAATGCGACGAATGGGGGATGGCCGAGGCACAACGCGTGGCCACCAAGCGCGCGCTCGGCACGCTCAGAAGTGCGAGCAACGTCACGCCCGATGCTGCGGTGGTCGATGGATCGTGGAACTTCGTGAGCCCGCTCGTGCCTCGAGTTCAGATGATGGTGAAGGCCGATACGTCGTGTCTGTCGGTTGCCGCCGCGTCGATCCTGGCCAAGGTCACGCGCGATCGGCTCATGCGCGAACTCGCGCTCGACTTCCCGATGTACCGGTTCGAGGGCAACAAGGGCTACCCGTGCCAATGGCATCGAACGGCGCTGGCCGGTTACGGCCCGTCGGCTGTGCATCGCACGTCGTGGGCGTTCATGAACAATTTGGCTCACTGGGGCGGTGTCGGGAGGGGCCAGCAAAGATTGCTTTGATACCCCAGGGGGTATAAGGTGAGCCCGCTCACATACCCAAGGGAGTATCGAAATGACGACCACCGAAACTCAGAATCACGGTTCGAAATCCGTGATTCCTCACGACACACCCGGCCACGGCCACGACGGAAGGCGACCCTTGTTCGACCGGCTGGCCCGTTTCTCGGTGCGCCGACGCCGGGCCGTCATGTTGGTGTGGGCCCTCGTCGTTCTGCTCGCGGCACCGTTGGCCGTTGGCGTGTCGGGGGCGTTGTCCGGAGCCGGGTGGGAAGCTCAGGGGTCGATCGCTCAGGAAGTGCGTGACGAGTTGCGCACCGACTTCCCGATGGTGGGTGCCGAGTCGGCCATCGTCGTCGTGAACCAGCCCGCATCGTTCGTCGACGATCAATCGAATGTGACCGCGGTGGTCGAACGATTGAGCGCCGAAGTGGGTGGCGACGTGGTGGCCGCCGTCGCCGACCCTCGGGCGATGCCCATGGAGGCTGGCCTGGTCTCAGGTGACGGTCGCACGGTGATGATCCCGGTGTCACTCGCGTTCGACGAGGACGCCGATTTGCCCGAAGCAGCGAGCGATCTCATCCACATGGTCGAGAAGATCGCTCTTCCTGATGGAGTCAAGGCTGAAGTGACGGGTGAGTGGCCGGTGTGGAGCGATTTCAATCACTCGAACGAGGAGGCTCTCCACAAGGCCGAGTTGCTTTCGGGCCTCCCTACTCTCGTTCTTCTGTTCATCGCTTTCGGCGCCGCGGTAGCCGCCGGAATTCCACTCATCCTCGCGATCGCTGGAATCGCAGTCGGATTCGGCAGCCTCAATCTCCTCACCGCGATCACGCCTCTTTCGGTCTGGTCGATGAACTTCTCGATGATGATCGGTCTCGCAGTGGGTATCGACTACTCACTCTTCATCGTGACCCGTTATCGGGAGGAACGGCAGCAAGGTCACGGTCTCGAGGACGCCATGGCCAACGCTCTCATGTCGTCCGGCAAGGCGGTGTTCCTGTCAGCCGTGACGGTCATCATGTCGTTGGCGGCGATTTTCGTGGTTCCGATCATGGTGTTCCGATCGATGGCACTGGGCATGATTCTGTCGGTGACGGCAGTTGCGCTGGCATCCATCACTCTTCTGCCGGCCGTTCTCGCCGGGATGGGGGATCGTGTGATCGCGCAACGCGGACGCAAGAACTCCGATCAAGCGGCCCAAGGTCGTTGGGTGCGCTGGACGAGCGGCGCGTTGAAGCGCCCGGCCGCGACGCTCGTGCTCGGTCTTGCCCTCTTGCTCGCATTGGCGGCTCCCGCGATCGGCATGAAGTTGGGGATGCCAGGAGCGCGTGTCGTCGACGAGGGTCGTTCGAGTCGAGACGGATACGAACTGGTCACCGCGGCTTTCGGTGAAGGTGCCGCCGCCCCAATGTTCGTCATCACGCCAATTGGAACCGAAGATCGTGTGATCGAGGCGGTGCTCGCCGATCAGAACGTCCTGAATGCTCAAGTCGTGGCCACGAACGACGCCACCCAGCGCTCGGCGATTCGTGCGTTCGGTTCGACGGGGCCCGAAGACGAGCGCACCGGACAGATGGTCGAGCGCATTCGCCAGACTTTGTCGACGAGTGTTCCTGAGGCTCGCGTGGGTGGACCGGCCTCGCAAAATCACGACCTGACGAGATCTCTCACCGGGAAGGCCCCGTTGGCGATCGGACTCATCATGATCGTCGCCTTCCTCTTGTTGCTCCTTGTCTTCCGGAGTCTGGCGATCGCTGTCAGCTCGATCGTTCTCAATCTGATCAGTGTGCTCGCCAGCTTCGGTTTCGCGACGATCGTGTTCCAGCACGGAATCGGAGCGGGACTCCTCGGAATCGAACACCAGGGATTCGTCAACGCCTGGGCGCCGATCTTCTTCTTCGCTCTGCTGTTCGGTTTGTCAATGGACTATCAGTTGTTCCTGTTGGCCGCCATTCGCGAGCGTTACGAGACCACAGGTGACACACAGACGGCGATTCGAGAAGGAATCGCCATGACCGGGAAGCCGATCACCAATGCGGCGCTCATCATGATCGTCGTGTTCGTCGCGTTCGGAGTGACCGGGCCGATCCCGCCGACCGAGCTCGGTGTCACTCTCGCGTTGGCGGTACTCCTCGACGCGACGATCGTGCGCATGATGCTCGTGCCCTCGCTGATGGGGCTGCTCGACCGCCGCAACTGGTGGATTCCGAAGTGGCTCGACAAGCGACTGCCCAAGGTTCACTTCTCGCACTGATTGTCCGAAGCGTGCGCCCGTCGAGGGCGCACGCTTTCAGGATTTCTGAGTTCCGGTCTTGAGGTCCTTGAACGCACTGGTGGAGTCGATACCCGGATCCTTCGGAAGTCCGAGCACGCGCTCGGCGAGGATGTTGCGCATCACTTCGTCGGAACCGCCAGCGATGCGTCCGCCCGGAGTGCCGAGAATCAACTGGCTCCAGGCGTAGGTGCCCCACTCGCCGCTGTCGGCCACCAACTTGGCGCCGAGGATGTGCGACAGGAAGTCGCCCATGCGGCGCATGTTGTCGGTGCCCACGAGCTTGGCCATGCTCATCTCGGG
>VERK01000233.1 GCA_018882725.1 Actinomycetota bacterium
CCACCAACGGTGGCAACAGCCCGCAGTCGCTCGTCAACCAGACGGCGCTCGACATTCAGGCCGGGCGCAACGACGTGGTGGTGCTGTGCGGTGGCGAGACGTCGCGCACCCGTAAGCGCGCCCGTGCGGCCGGTGTGGAGTTGCCGTGGCCGGTGGTGCCCGAGGACGTGGTGCCCGATCGCGTGATCGGCGAAGAGCTGAAGATGAACCACGAAATCGAGACGTCGCGACAGATCTGGGCGCCCATTCAGATCTATCCGATGTTCGAGACCGCGCTGCGTGCGCGCGCCGGCCGTTCGCCCGAGGAACACATGGTGTTCTTGTCGGAGTTGTGGTCGCGGTTCTCACACGTCGCCGCCGGCAATCCGCACGCGTGGATTCGCAAGGCGTTGTCGCCTGAGGAGATCCGCGCGGTCGGTCCGCGCAATCGCATGATCGGGTTCCCCTATCCGAAGTTGATGAACTCGAACAACGACGTCGATCAGTCGGCGTCGCTGATCATGTGCTCGGTCGAGGCGGCCGAGCGGTTGGGCATCTCGCGCGACAAGTGGGTGTTCCCGTTGTCGGGTTCCGATTGTCACGAGCACATGTACGTGTCGGAACGTTGGGAGTTCACCGAGACGCCGGCCATCAAGTTGGCGGGTAAGCGCGTGCTCGAGTTGGCCGGCACGTCGATCGACGAGATCGACATCGTCGACTTGTATTCGTGCTTCCCGTCGGCGGTGCAGTTGGGTGCGGCCGCACTCGGGTTGCCCATCACGCGTCAGCTCACGCGCACGGGCGGCTTGCCGTTCGCCGGAGGACCGTGGAACAACTACGTGATGCACGCGATCGCAACGGTGGTTCAAGAGTTGCGCGCGCGGCCGAGTGAGAAGGGTCTGGTGTGGGCGAACGGTGGATACGCCACCAAGCACGCGTTCGGCGTGTACTCGGCCACACCGAGCGGGCGGTACGCGCACGACTATCCGCAAGATCAGATCGACGCGCTGCCCAAGCGCACGCCGGTTGGTGTGGGCGACTCGGCCGGGCCGGCCACGATCGAGGCGTACACCGTGATGCACGATCGAGACGGTGCACCCGAACGCGCGATCGCCGCGTGTTTGCTTCCCGGTGGAGGTCGCGCGTGGGGCGATTCGTTGGCCCCCGAGTTGTGCGCGGCGATGTGCGAAGGCGAATGGGTCGGTCGAGCCGTTCGTCTGAGCGATACTGGTGAACTACTCGTCTGATCGGAGTTCTCGTGTCGTCTCGTTCGGTTCCGTCCATCATCCTCGACTGCGATCCCGGACACGACGACGCGCTCGCCATCGTGGTGGCCGCGCGCTACACGAATCTCGTGGGCATCACGACGGTGTCGGGCAATGCGCCCATCGAATCGACCACGCACAACGCGTTGGTGATGAAGGACTTGCTCGGGCTGAAGGTGCCCGTGCACAAAGGTGCGGTGCGTCCGCTGGTGGCGCCGCCGCAGTACGCCGCGTACGTGCACGGTGAGAGTGGCCTCGACGGCGCCGATCTTCCCGCACCGACCTCGAAGCACGACAGCGACGACGCCGTCGGGTACATCATCGACACGTGTCGTGCCACGGAGGGTTTGTGGCTCGTACCCACTGGACCGCTCACGAACATCGCGATGGCGTTGCGGTTGGCGCCCGACTTGGGCCAGCGGATCGCGGGCATCTCACTGATGGGTGGTGGCACGTTCGGTAATCGCACCACCGCGGCTGAGTTCAACATCTGGGTCGATCCCGAGGCGGCCGATGTCGTGTTCAACTACGGCGGGCCGCTGGTGATGGCTGGGTTGCACCTCACTCATCAGTTCCGGGCCACGCAGGCGCGTATCGATCGCGTGAAGGCGTTGCCCGGCCAGTTGGCCAACGTGCTCGGCGATCTCATGCAGTTCTTCACCGATACGTACATGCGTCGCCATCACGGAATGGACGGCGGTGCGGTGCACGATCCGTGTTCGGTGCTCGTGCTGTCGCATCCTGACTTGTTCGTGAGCCGACCCGCGCATGTGGTCGTGGAACTGAACGGAACGCACACGCGCGGCATGACGCTGATCGATCAGCGCGACCTGAAGGAAGTGCTCGAGCCCAACTGCGACGTGCTGTGGGAGATCGAGGCCGAGCCCGCGTTCGACTTGATGATCGACGCGATCGCGCACTTCAGCCACTGACGCCGGGCGCGTCGCCGTAGCCACACTCGCTGGGTACACTTTCACCTGAAGACCCCGGAACCGTCCCTGCTTCTGCAAACGGCCGGGGTTTGGGATGTTCGAACGGGTCGGGCCCGATCCGTTCGGAGGCCTCGGCCCCGGCTCGGTTGTTGCTTCGGCACCCGGCCGGGGTCAGTGCTTTCTACGGTCTGGTCTCGAGCAGTTGCTCGACACGTGACCTTTCTCGGATCCACGTCTCGATCGCTGGATCGATCGCACGAGCCACCAGATACGCGTCGAGGAGATCAAAATCAAGGCGGCGTCTGAAAATCGGCTCGTGGTGCGCCACCCGATTACGAAGAGCGTGAATACGTGAGATCGCTCCAAACAGTTCAGCATCGGTTCCTTTGACCAGCAAAGGGAACGCACCCCGAAGCGAACTGGGCCATAGCGTCGTCTTGTAGCGATTCGTCAGCAAAAAGCGCCAGAACCCAAAGCTGAGCGTTGAAACCAGTCGATCTGGTGAAGTGTCTCGCCCGGAACTACGAACTCGACCCAACGCTTTCGCAACGTCTCTCACGGCGCGATCGTCCAGGAAGCCGTGGCCGTTGAGAAACCAGTTCTCGTCATGACCATTGGCGCGACACCACGCAGTCATCTGTTCGTGAATCGCATTGCGCAACACCACCTCCACGTGACCGATCACTTCGAAGAGCGCAGCCGACACCTCTGCGTTCCATTCGTAGAGACGGATCGCACGATCGATGTCGCCGTGCGTGGCGGCCAGGTACGTGGAGAGGCGTTCCGCTGACAGCCGTTGGAGGAGGACTTCGGACTTGATGCCGCCAAGGTGGGAGGGAGGGTCCGGGGCAGGGCTACGGCACTTGCCGATCTAAGGTCGCGTCATGCGCGCCGCTGTCATGAAGAACTGGTCCCTGCGAGTGGACGACATCCCCGAGCCCACACCGGGTGGTGGCCAGGTGCTGGCCAAGGTGCTCGCCTGCGGAATCTGCGGTAGCGATCTGCACC
>VERK01000029.1 GCA_018882725.1 Actinomycetota bacterium
CTCTTGGAGTCGCTGCCGTGGTCGACAAGTCGGTGGGTGTAGTCGAACTTTCGAAAATTGTCCGCGAGGTGTCGGCTGGCCGCAACCTGCTCACTCGAGACGTAGCCCGGGCGGCGCAGTCGCGCCTCGAGACACGTGGATTCGCGCGACTGGCCAATCTCGGTGATGTCGACCGCGACATCATGAGTCTCATCGCTCAAGGACTATCCGATCGGGAGATCGCATCGAAGGTCTACCTGAGCCCACAGACCGTTCGGAATCGTGTGAGTCGGCTACTCACCAACCTCGGCCGTGAGAATCGCACGCAGTTGGCTCTCATGGTGGCCGAGTTCGACGACTTGAACCACCGTTTCAGCCACTGAGAAGTGACCGCGCGCGCTCGATGAAATCGTCGAGTCGTCCAATGGGCGATTGGGTCGTCGCCGCCAGATCGGCTTCCACATGGGATGCCGCGTCCCCGAGTTCGCTGAAACCGAACAACCCGAGGGTGCCGGCGAGACGGTGAGCTGCCTCGCGAGCCTGGTCGGCACCGGCGAGGCCGTGTCGATAGTCGCGAATCACATCGATCTGGGCGAGGAGACTTGGGCGACGCTCACGAAAGAGCAACGCCAGTTCTCGCTCGACCCGTTCGTCGTTCGACATGCTCAGGCCTCCACGATTCGACAAAGAGCCTCGACGAGACCTTTCGGATCGAACGGTTTGGTGATGACGTTCGAGGCTCCGAGCGCCATCAGGTATTCCGCATCTGAGGCTTGGGCCTTGGCGGTGAGGAATGCCACCGGAGTACGAAAGTTGGGTATTCCGCGGCGAATCTCCGTCAATGTGGCGGGGCCGTCGAGATCGGGCATCATCACGTCGAGCACGATCAGGTCGAATTCGCGCTGTCGAACCAACTCGATGGCCTGTAGCCCGGACGAGGCCAGAGTGACCTCGCACTTTCCGTAGGTCCGGATCGACAAGTCGACGATGGTTCGGATGTTCTCATCGTCATCGACGACAAGAATGGCATGAGCGTTCCTACTCATGACGCGATCCGATCGATCAGCGATGGTTCGCCGACAGGGAGTGTGAAGCGGAACGCGGCACCGCCCCCATCACGCGTCTCGGCCCAGATTCGTCCACCATGTTTGGTGACGATCGACCGGCATATGGCCAGACCCATCCCGGTTCCGCCGGTGTGTTCGGTGAGGCTCGATTGGAAGAAGGGCTCGAAAATGCCCTCGAGTTCTTCTTCACGTAGTCCCTGACCTCTGTCGAGGACCGAAATGATCACGCCATTGTTCGATCGGTTGGCCTCGACGGTGATGATGCAATCCGGTGGAGAAAACTTGATGGCATTGTGAACCAGATTGCTGAGCACCTGAACGATCTGGTCACGAGCCATGGGCACATCGATGGGCTCCACATCGTGGCTGAGTCGGATCATTCGACCAGCGGCGAGTGGTTGCATGAGATTTTCAACTTCGTTCACGACACCCGCGAGGTCGTGGAGATGAACCGGAAGACGGCTCCCTTCCCGGGAGTTGAGACGCTCGAAGTCGAGGTACTCGTTCACCAGACGTAAGAGCCGATCGGAACTCGTGCGAGCGATTGCCACGAGGCGCGAAGCGTCGGGCGGCAGGTCGTCGATCGATCCGGAATCGAGCAGGGACAAAGATCCGTGTAGTGAAGTGAGCGGTGTGCGGATCTCATGGCTCACCGCCGTGAGCATTCGGGTCTTCATGCGCAAGAGGCCCATCTCTTCGGTCACGTCGCGCAACGTCAAGACCCACGACACACTCGAGAAGTCGAGGCAAGTGCCGATGACCCGAATCGTGCGGGGCGGAGAAGCGGATTCGTCGAGGAGGTCGAAACTCGTGTCTCCCTGCATGAGTCGAGCCCGAATCATGTCGAGGACGCGGTCGGAGTCACCGAGCATGCGTCGGGATGCTGAGTTCATGAACAAGACCGACTGCGAAGGATCGAGTGCGATGATTCCGTCCGCGGTGGACTCAACCACTCGATTGATGAGTTGGCTGGCCTGCTCCAGCTCGTGGGTTCTCTGGGCAACTCGGCGCTCGAGCGCGGCTTGCGTGCGCCGAGCGGCCGAGCGATGGCTCGCGGTCTGACCTATGAGCATCGCGAACAAGATCATCGAGGTGAATCCGAAGACGTACTCGTCGGTCGTGTCGGCGTACTTGACAATCGAGATCCCCACCGCGATCGTCGCCGGTGCGTAGAAGAGGGGGGCGACGGTGAAACGTCTTGAACGATTGGGACGCTTGGTGTTGGTGAACCACAACGAGATGCCAAGCCCGGTGACACCGATCAGGCTGAAGGTCTCGACGAGGGTCGGCGAACTCGAGACGATGCCAAGACGATCGAATGCGATCATGACGTGAGCGAAACTGACGGTGAGCGAGCCACCGGCGAAGGTGGAGAACCCGGGTAGTGCGGCGTGTTCTGTTCGCCGCATCGCAATCACGATGACCGTGAGTTGCACCACGATTCCCAGAAGAACGAATGTTGCGAGGCTTCGGTCGAGGGTGCTCACACCTTCTCGTCTCACCACTGCCCCGAGCCCGATGAGCCAGACGAATCCGAACGAACTCGACAGTGCAGCGAACGTGGTGGTCAGACGCTTGGCCAGCGTGGGCCGGCGCCGATTTCGCAAGAAGCTACCGACCCCGACGGTTGACAAGAGCGACCAGAGCAGGGCTTCGGCCATGGAGACCACGAAGGGCGGTGTGGAGCCGGTGGCTATCGACACAATGGCATCGGTGAGTGCCCCGAGGCCGATGAGCACCACGCCGCCGCGAATCCAGAGCATTGCGACGGTCTTCTTTTCTCGCGTGGCCATGGTGGCGATGACCCCGCAGATGAGAGCGATCACAAGCCTTGTCACGACGTCGACGATCAGCACGGAAACCTCCTGTCCGGTTCGGATTTCACCGTACGGACGGATGTCCGTGCCGTTGAAGCTCACCGACGTTTCGGTATGAATGTCATGGTCGCCTCGGAAAGATTTTGGAAATCTTTCGGTACGGATGTAACAAATCGAGAAACGAGGCGATTGCCAGGTGGTTCCTCGCAATGGGGATCCCTGGACAAGGAGACACCTCCATGAATCGCCTGATCATCAAGGCCATCACTCGACTTCAGACCCCTCAGACCGCGGACGACCGCGGTGGAGTGGCTGCCGAGTACGGCGTGCTGCTGGCCGGAATCGTCGGAGTCGTTGCCATCGCCGCTGCTGCCCTTGGCAGTCGCATCGGTGGCCTGTTCGACGCGATTCTCCCGTGATCGAGCCTCGTCCGGCTCCCGCTCGTCGGGAGTCGGACGATGCTGGTGTCGCCGCCGTCGAATTCGCGTTGGTGCTTCCTCTGCTCGTCGCCTTGGTGTTCACGATCGTGTTCGCCGGGTCGGTGTACCTCGACCGAATGCATCTTCAGTCCGCTGCTCGTGACGCTGCTCGGATCGCTTCGGTCGACTCGGCGGCGGCTTGCTCGACTGCCCTTGCTCAATTGTCGTCGCAGTCGGTGGGGTCCGTCACCTGCCAGATCGCGTCATCCTGTTCGTCGGGTTCGATCCGTGTAGAGCTGCGAGCGACCCAAACCAAGTCAATACCCCTGGTCGGTAATCGCACGATCACCCTCGACGCTGCTTCTTCTTTCGCCTGCCCTCTTCCGTGAAACTTCGCCGCACCACCGAACGAGACCGAGGATCGGTCGCGCTGATCGTGGCGTTCGCCTTCGTCCCGATGTCGGCGATGTTCGCGACCGTCGCCGACGGTGGGCTCGTGTGGTGGCGCAAGCAAGAGCTACAGAACGGGGTGGAAGCGGCTGCCATCGCTGTCGCCGATCGCTACGTTCACGGTCTCGGCACGTGCCAACCATCCTCGCTGGCTCTGGTGGTTCTCGACGGAGACCAGGTTGCGACCGTCGACTGCTCAGCGACCGGATCGTCCACCAACGGCGTCGTCACGGTGACCGGTCGGGCCGAGGTTCCCCTCAATTTCGCTCAGCTGATCGGCCGAGATTCAGCTGGAATCGAGACGTCCGCATCGGTGCGCATTGGTGCAGTGTCGTCAGCGTCGGGTCTGCGTCCGCTCGCGATGTGTGTCGGTAACCCCGCTCTGACGTCGTGGCTCGCGGGTGGGATGACGTCCAACGCAGACTTTCGTATCGACATCAACGCGTCGACCGCTGCGTGCGGTGGTTCGGTGCCCGGCAACTGGGCGGTGATCGACTTCGACGGTGGACCGAACTCGATGAGTGCGGCTCAGGGCTGGATTCAGAACGGGTATTCGGCATCGGTGAGGGTCGGACAGACCCTCGACGGCGATCCCGGGATTCCCTCACCAGCGCTGCAAGTCGACACGGTCGTCGGCCAGTCGTTTTCGGTTCCCGTGTTCGCCAACCCACGATTGTCGGGCTCGAACTCGCTGTACGACATCGTGGGTTTCGTTCGGGTGAACCTCGTGTCGGCCACTCTCAATGGGTCCGCGTCCCAACGTCACCTCGTCGTTCGTTTCTTGAAGTACGTGACAGCAGGGACTGCCGGACCGTCTTCTCAGCCGTCGTTCGGTTCGACGGCGTATTCCATCTGTTCGTTCGACTCACAAGGAGATTGTTCATGACCCTCACAGCAAGTCTGCGCCGCCATTGGGTGACCATCACGGCGTTCTTCTTGGTGCTAGTGGGCA
This sequence comes from Actinomycetota bacterium, assembly GCA_018882725.1. GTDB lineage: Bacteria > Actinomycetota > Acidimicrobiia > Acidimicrobiales > Ilumatobacteraceae > Casp-actino8. The sequence continues at coordinate 4,685 of VERK01000029.1, forward strand.
CTCTCGCTGTCGTGCCGCGCGGTGACGAGAAGGCTGATGCCACCAAGCGTCTCCCCACGTTGGTGGTGACGAAGGCCCTTGACGAAGGAACTCCCACCGATCTCGTTCGTTCGGCCGTGGAAGTTCGCGATCTCGACCCGGAGGCGCGCGCCACCGGAGCACTGGGTTCGCTCGACGACATTCCCGAGGGCGTTCTCGTCTCTGGCCACGTCGTCGGAGAGCAGTTGCTCGCATCATCTTTCGCTGCTGACGAAGTTGCGGCGCTCGGCCCCGGATTTGTTTCCGTGTCGATTCGACTCGACGCGCAGCGCTGGGTCGGACCGTTCCTCACGACCGGTGACACCGTCGATGTCTTCGACGTCTCGGACACCGGTTCGGTCAAGATCGCGGCCAAAGCGGTGATCATCGAAGCACCGCCGGCCGGTGAAGTCGGACCACGCGACGAGTCGATCGTCTCGATGGGGGTTCCTTCGTCTGCACTGCCGGCGGTTCTGTCGGCGGCGAGTTCCGGGCGAATTTGGTTGGTGGGAGCGTGATGAACACTCAATCGCACCCCGTCGTGGCCGTTGTGTCGCCCAAAGGTGGCAATGGAAAGACCACGGTCTCGGTGAACCTGGCGGTGGCGATGGCTCGTCGCGAGCCAACCGTTCTCGTCGACCTCGACGTGCACTTCGGTGATGTGGAGTACGCGCTTCGCTTTCACCCGCTGCATCGCCTGGACGACGCGGTGAAGCGTCTGGCCGAGAACGCCGACGCCGATCTGAGCGTTCTCCTCGCCGCCCATCCGACCGGCGTGGAAGCCTTGTGTGCACCGGCTAATCCAGTGGAGGCCGATCGCCTCCAAGCCGAGGATTCGTTCGCGGTCGTCGACCATCTGATCGAGATTGGCCGGCCAGTGGTCCTCGACACCGCCGGTGGAATCAGCGACTACACGCTGGAGTCGCTCGATCGCGCAACTCACGTGGTCTTGGTCAGTGGAACCGATGTTCCGTCGGTACAGGCCGGTCGCAAACTCCTCGACACCATGACCCAGTTGAAGATGGACGTCAGCCGTGTGCACCTCGCTGTCAATCGTTCAACCACCCGAGTTGGTTTGACAGTTCGCGACGTCGAGTCGGTTCTCGGGTTGTCGGCTGCTCTCGAAGTAGCTGAACATTCGAGTTTGGCCGCGGCGATGAATCAGGGTTCGCCGCTCACCGAGTCGTCGCCTCAGTCTCCCATCGCCCACGCATTCTTCGATTTCGCCGATCAGATCCTCGGTCTCGACGAACCGAAGTCACGGCGCCGCCTCCGAATTGGCGGACGCGTATGAGCCTGGCTGCCCGAGCCGAGCGTGTCGGGGTCGTCCCGCGCCCCGCCCTGCGTGTGGTCGAGGATTTCGATTCCGAGCCCGTTCAAGTGGATGGAGTCGACCTGGTCATCGAGCGAGTGCGCGAGAACTTGGCGACGGTGACCGATCGAGCGACCATGTCCGATGATCGACTCCGGGTCGCGGTGGAGACTCAGGTGGCCTCGATCCTGTCCGGATCGGACTTCGCCGCGCATCCTGACAAAGCCCGTCTGCGGTCGGCCGTGTTGAACGATCTCCTGGGTTTCGGACCCCTTCAAGATTTGCTCGACGACCCGAGCATCTCGGAAGTGATGGCCAACGGTCCCGGGTCGATCTTCATCGAGTCGAGCGGTCGTATTCGTCGTTCCCAGCGCACCTTCGAATCGGAAGAACAGATGATGAAGGTGATCGAGCGGATGGTCCGATCATCGGGCCGTCGTGTCGATCAGTCGTCTCCGATGGTCGACGCCCGTCTTCCGGATGGTTCACGACTCAATGTCGTCCTTCCTCCTTTGGCCGTTGACGGTCCGTCGATCACCATCCGCAAGTTCACCTGTGGTCGATTGACCACCAGTGACCTCGTCGATCGCGGGTCGCTGTCCGCCGACGCCGCCGCATTCCTCGAAGCCGCGGTTCTCGGCAAGAGCAACATCCTCGTGAGCGGAGGAACGGGCACGGGCAAGACAACGATCTTGAACATCCTCTCGTCGTTCATTGGTCGGCACGAACGCGTGGTCACGGTCGAAGATGCCGTCGAACTCAATCTGGACCTTCCGAACTTGATCCGGCTCGAGGCTCGCCCGGCGAACAGCGAAGGCGCTGGCGAGATCTCGATTCGCGATTTGGTGCGGAACTCGCTTCGCATGCGACCCGACCGCATCGTGGTGGGAGAAGTACGCGGTCAGGAAGCCCTCGACATGCTCCAAGCGATGAACACTGGTCACGAGGGCTCGCTGTCGACTCTGCACGCCAACACTCCGCGCGACGCGCTTCGCCGGCTCGAGACCATGGTGCTCCTCGCTGGCGTCGAACTGCCCCTGCGAGCGATTCGTGAACAGATTGCATCGGCCATCGACCTGATCGTGCAGTTGAGTCGCGATGCCGAGGGGCGGCGCTACGTGTCATCCATCACCGAGGTGGTCGGGATGGAAGGAGAAGTCGTATCGACGGCCGATCTTTTCGTTCGCAACGGCGACGATCTCGTGTCGACTGGTGTGACCTCTCGACGATTCCTGCAGTCAGCGGGAGGTCACTGATGTCAGTTCGCGTCTTTGCTTCTCTGGTGTTCGCATTCGCGGCGGCGCTGGCCGTGACTGAAGTGATGAATGCTCGGCATCGCCGCATCGCGATTCGCCGAGCTCGCCAACAGGTGGGTCTCCTCGTCGCCGAAGTCGAGGAGACGAAATCGGGGCTTCGTGGATGGTCGCCTCGCTTGATCGTGGCGTCACTGGTGATGTCCGTGATCGGCCTGACCATGGCCGGACCCGTAGGTGTCGTGTTCGCAGCCGTGCCGGTGCTGGTGGCGCGCAGTTGGTCGGGTCGTCAACGTCGTCGACGCCAGGAGGCGCTCGCCGACGAGTTGGGGCCAGCGCTGCAAATGATCATCGGTCACCTTCGCATCGGTCGCAACGTGTCGGCTGCATTGGTCGAAGTCGCCGAGTCGTGCACGGGTCCGTTGAAAGAAGTACTCACCGAGGTCGTGGCCGAGGCACGTCTGGGATCTCCTCTCGATGAGGTGCTCACGTCGGTCTCCGAGCGTGAGGGGAATCGTCACTTGGGGATCGTTGCGTCGGCGGTGGGTCTGCACGCGCGGCACGGGGGCTCGCTCGTGGAGATCCTCGACACGGTGGTCGAGACGATCGAGGAAGAGGATCGTCTCCGTCGCGACATCAAGAGTTTGACCGCGGACGGTCGCCTCAGCGCCAAGGTGCTGTTGGCCATGCCTCCCGCGATGCTGGCGATCATTTCCGTACTCAGTCCGGGCTACGCCACACCATTGGCCAACACGTCGTTCGGTCGAATGCTCGCAATGGTTGGTGTCGTTCTCGGCCTTGTTGGTTGGCAGTGGCTGAGGCACCTCGCGACGCCGAAAGTGGTGGCGTGATGAGCCTCGTCGGAGCGCTTCTCATCTCTTCGGGAGCTGCACTTCTCGTCGAGCGGGCACCGCGTCCGAAGTCTCTGACGATCGGTTCTCGTATCAGCGGCCGGCGCCGCAAGTCGCTGCTCGATGCGGTGGGTTCGGCCAATGGTTCGGAGACGACTCTTCGGTCGATCGCCCGGACGCAAGTGCTCGCCGCTCTTGTCGTCGGAGTGCTCGCGCTCTTTTTCGTTGTGTCGAAACCCACCCCGGTGAATGTGCTCGCTTCGGTGTTTTTGGTTGGTGCGGCCTGGCAGTGCCCACTCATCATCGCCCGCTCACGTGAATCGAAGAGGCGAGCGACGATGGATCTCGAATTGAGTGACGCGCTGGGGGAAATGGTCATGGGAGTCGAAGCCGGACTCACCCTCGAAGCGGTGATGAATCTCTATGCACGGCGTCACCGGACGAATCTGGCGCGGGAATTCGAGCACGTGCTCGATCGAATCGGCTTGGGTGTACCTCGGGTGGAGGCGTTGAGTGAAATGGGCGAGCGCACGCCGACGCCTGGCGTTCGCATGTTCGTGGCAGCCGTTCAGCAGAATCAGAAGCTCGGTACCCCGTTGGCCGGCGCTCTGAGGCAGCAGGGTGAGACCGCTCGGCGGCGGCGGCGTCAGGCCGTGGAGGAGCACGCCGCAAAGTTGTCGCTCAAGATGATCTTCCCCACCGTCTTTTGTGTCTTGCCGGTGCTTCTCATCGTGATCGTCGGCCCGGCCATGGTTCGGCTGATCGATGCTCTGCCTTGATTCGATCTTGAGGTTTCTTGGGGAGAGCGCCGAGTGCGCCAATACGCTTCATGAGTATCGGTTGGATGCTGATTCCGATTGCTGTCTCGGCAGCGTGGCTGGTTCCTCTGGTCCCTCGCTACGTCTCGTCACGAGCGACGTCGATGTGGATGATGTGGGTCGGGTCGAGTGCGGTCACGGCAGCAGTCCTGGCTATCTCGGCCGATCGCCTGGATGCCGATGTGTGGTCGTGGTTGGGCTTCGGAGCTGCCGTCGTTCCGTTGGGTGCGCTCCTCGTGGTCGACGTACTGACCCATCGGCTTCCTCGTCAGATCTCGCTGGTATCGGCGGCAGTCGTTCTCGGTTTTCTTCTCATCGGCGACGGACCGAGTGGACGGGGAGCTGTAGTCGTTGCGGCGATTGCCAACTGTCTCATTTCTGTTGTGTTTCGAGTTCTCACTCGTGGATCGTTGGGCATGGGCGACGTGATGGTCGCTCCTCTCTTGGGTGCGATCGTCGGATGGTTCAGTCCGTGGGCGATGGTCGCGCTCTGGCTCGTGGCATCGGTGCTCGGCGCAGTGTGGTCGTTGGTCGTGATGGCATCGGGGCGACGCTCCCGACGCGATCACATCGCCTACGGTCCATTTCTGATCGTGGGGACTTTGGTCGCGGTGTTGGGGAGTGCGTTCTGATGGCGCTCGGTCGACCGTCGATCTCCGATCTCAAGCGTGGCGACGCGAGAGCGTGGAAATGGTTCGTCGACGAATTCGCATCGTCTGTGACGGGTTACGCACGACGCGCCGGACATTCTGATCCTGAAGAAGTAACAGGATCGACCCTCGAGACGATTGCGAAGAAGATCGTCCACTTCGAGGGTGGTCATGGTGAGTTGAGGAGTTACGTGTTCTCGGTTGCGCATGCTCGAATCGTCGACGACATTCGTCGGCGCTCGCGTCGTCAGGAGGTGGCCATCGATTGGTCGACTCAGGCGGCCGGCGAAGAGCAGGCCATCACATTCGCTGCGGCTGACACGCAACTTCTGGATGCGTTGGCTACATTGCCCGAAGAAACCCGGCAGATGCTCGAGTTGCGTTATGTGGTGGGTTTGTCGACCAAAGAAACCGCCCGGGCAATCGGCAAGTCCGAAGTCGCGACTCGTGTCGCGTTGAGTCGGGGAATGGCTCGACTGCGCGAAGTTCTCGACCCCGAGGGAGTGGCGCCGTGAAGCGGGTGGGCTCATTGTCGCGGTTCAAGTCGACGGGTTCGCTCGTTCGCCGTCTCGAGGTTCTCGACGAACAGACTTCGTCGACGGCCCTCGATGCCGACGATTTGGCGGCGCGACTCCGTTCGTTCGCTGTTGCGGCGTCCTTCGACAAGCCGTCACGGATTGTCCGGGTTCGTCGACGTGCCGTCGCATTCTTCGCCGCAATCGGCGTGTTCGGATGGGTCGGTATCACTGGTGCGGCTGCGAGTGTCGGATTGGCTGCGACGGGCAACTTGCCGGCGCCGATTCAGAACACCGTGTCGAACGTTCTCGATGTGGTCGGAATCGACGTCCCGCGATCGGAGCCCGACGTCCCCGAGGCACCAGTCGTCCCCGATACTCAGGCTCCTGTCGATCAGCAGGAAGTGATCAGCGATGCTCCATCCGCCACAGCCGATGAAGTTTCCGATTCGATCCGGGAAGATTCGCGGTCAAAGGATGGGATCGAGTGGCCACCGGCCGTTCCGAATCTCATCGATGCGCTGACTGCGAACGCGGATGATGCTCCTGGCGGATCGGAGTCGACTCCGGTGCGGCCTACGACGCCTCCTGGTCTCAGTGGCACGTCGCCGGGGCAGAGCGGCACCGCGCCGGGTCAGGGCGGAACGACACCGGGCCAGAGCGGCTCGGCTCCGGGTCAGAGCGGTTTGGCGCCGGGTCAGGTCGATCGTGACGACAACTCGTCGCCCGGACAGTCAGGGTCGTCCAATTCGAATGCTGGTGGTAATTCGAGTAGTTCGAATGGGAACTCAGGTAACTCGAATGCCGGTGGTAACTCGGATAGTTCGAACGGGAACTCGGGTAGCTCCAATGCTGGCGGTAACTCGAGTAGTTCGAACGGGAACTCGGGTAGCTCCAATGCTGGCGGTAACTCGAGTAGTAACTCGAATGGGAACTCGGGTAGCTCGAATGCTGGTGGTAACTCGAGTAGTAACTCGGGTAATTCGAACGCCGGGGGCAACGGCCGCGGAAACTCGAACCGCCCGTAGTCAGCGGCGGGTCGACTCGTACGCGGTGTTCAAGAACGACAGGATCGGCGGGATGACCCCTCGTGTTCGCACACTCTGGGTGAGATCGAACGCGTGCTCGGCGAAAGGAAGTTCGGCGTAGACCACCGGCGCTGTCGACGTGGTCCGCAGTTCGCCCACGAACGCACGGGCCTGCTCGACGGTGAGCAGCGAGTCGATGACTCCGTGCAGGACGAAGAACGGGGGAGCGTCAGGACGGATCCACGAGCGTGGCGACGCTGCGTCGTACACCTGGGGAACATCGCGCTTCGAATTCTTTACTACCCAGCGCGCCACGAACTCGGAGAGAGTGGGTCCCTGAGTGTGGTCGCGGTCGGTCCAGTCGTACGCGCCGTAGAACGGAACCGCCGCCTGCACCGAGGTGTCGACGTTCTCGAACCCGGGCTTGAAGTCGGGGTGATTCGACGCGAGTGTGGCGAGGGACGTGAGATGACCGCCGGCCGATCCTCCGGTGATGGCGACGAACGATGGGTCTCCGCCGAATGAAGCGATGTTGGACTTCGTCCACGCGATCGCACTGTTGACGTCGACGATGTGGTCGGGCCAGGTTGCCCGCGGGCTGAGGCGATAGCGCGGTACCACGCATGTCCAGCCGGCCTCGGCGGCAGCCGCCAACAAAGGAAGGGCCTGGGTCTTGTTGTCGCCGATCATCCAACCGCCACCGTGAACCTGCACGAGAACGGGCGTGAGTTGAGACGTAGGGATGTCGGGTCGTCGCCAGATGTCGAGACGGTTGAAGGTGGGGTCAGGGCCGTAGGCGATGTTGCGGGTGTCGGCGGTTGTGTAGTCGCGATGGAGAAGCGGAAGTGGTCGGTAAGGCTTCACCTTGCGCGGGGCCACATCGGCCAAGCGAGGCCCCTCGTGATTCGGTATCGCCTCGCGCAGAGCGTCGGACGCAATTCGACCGGCTCTCTGACCCTCGCGATACAGAAAGGCATAGAAGACAAGTAGCGCGGGTGTGAGTATCCACATCAGAGCTCGACCGAGCGGGCCAAGTGTCCGACGAGCGCGAATGTGCAGAGCGATCTGCCCGAATGCGCAGAGCAACGGAACTTCACTCACGGTCCAGCCGACGAGCAGGGAAACCCCCATCAACTCGGGCCGGCGCTTCATGAGGAAAGGTTACGCAGAGGGCGGTGGTGGAACTGTCGAGGTCTGGCGGCGCTTCACGAGTAGGCCGATGATCGTGAGCAGCAGGACAGCAACGACAGCGATGAGAACGATCAGAATCGTGTTGGAGCCGGACGACTCCTCTCCACCGAGATTCGACAGGTCGATCGCCTCACCGGTTGCTGTTGCGCTGTCGATCTCGACGCCGATCACGATGCCCGTTGCTTCGTCGATGAGTTCACCAGTGGCCGAGTCGACCACGCCCGTCACCGCACCCGTCACTGGATCGACGAACTGACCCGATTCCATGTCATAAATGCCGATCACGTCGCCGGTTGAAATTTCGATGAGCTGTTGCGTGTTGCCATCGAGGTAGGCCCGCGGCAGTTGTTGTGCTTCGACCACACCGCCGTTGGTGTCGCTGCCGACTTGTGGTGCGGCGCCCCCGGATGATCCACCGGCTTGCGGTGCGGCCGGGGTGACTCCGGGGGCTGCTCCGGCTGCGATCGAACCGGCCGGTGCCACCGGAGCATCAGTCGACGCGGTAGCGGGTGCATCCGTTGACGGTGCTGCGGGTGCCACACCCGGGGCGGATGAGACTGCCGGTGCCGCTGTTGCTGCCGGTTGCGCCGGTTGAGCACCACCCGCGTTCGCAGCAGCATTCGGGTTGGCGTTGACGGGAGCCTCGGCACGTACCACGAACACAGCCGGGCGATACAAGAACTCGGTCTGTCGCGCGTTGCCCGGACCACTCATGCAGGCGAGCGTGATACCGAAGCGGCGCTCGGGGCGATCGCCGAGGAAACCTTCCTTGATCGTGATGCGAATCTCCCAATTGCCGTCTTGTGGTGTGATCGCGTCACCGGTTTCGGAGCCGACCACGATGCGCTCTTCGAACTTCCCGCGATCGGACGGAGTGAGTCCCTGCGCGGCGATGGTGAGAACCTTCCAGCCGTTCGAACACTTCGCCGTCGCGGCGTTCTTCACGCTGATTTCGCCGCTCTTCACGAGGATTGCGGGCGAGACGATGACGCCACCCCGTGTTGGGTTGTTGGGCGCGATGGGTTGGTTTCGCGGATTGGCCGGCGCGTTGATCTTCAGCACATTGAAGCGACCCTCGTAAATCTTCTTGCCGTTGTCATGGACACACTCGACGGCCACGATGACGGTTGCCGTGGTGGCATCGCCGTCCATGGAGGCGAAGTTCGGCACGCCGACCGACTCGAACTTCACGATCACGTTTCCGTTGACCAGACCGACGTTCCAGCGCGGGGCGGTCGTGAAAGTGCCGTCGCCTTCAAGTACCGAAACGCTTTGGCTGGTGATCATTCCGTCGGGTGCACACAGCAAGTCACCGCGCATCGTGACCGGTTGGCCTTCTTTCACGCGGGCGTTGGCGGGGGTGAGTGTTCCACTTTGTACGCCGGCGCCGGCCGGAGCATTGCCGCCACCTTGTGGCGCCGGTGCCGGCGCGGGTGCTGGGGCGACGGCCGCGCCGTTGACCGCCACCTTCAGCTTGAAACGCTTGCCGCGCCGGGCCGGGTCAGCGGGACGACATTCGAGGACGATGGCGATCTGACCACGGCCCACGAAGTTGCCGGGGTTCACTTTGAACGTGACGGCGCCCGACGCCATCCGGAATGGTGGGGTGGCGACTGCCGGTTGCGACGTGACGTCACCCGTCGGTGTGATCGACAC
>VERK01000030.1 GCA_018882725.1 Actinomycetota bacterium
ATCTCCGAGTTCGAGCAACTCGAGCGATGCGCCACCTCCGGTGGACACGTGGTCGATGCGATCGTCGAGATCGAATTGAGCGAGAGCAGCCGCCGAGTCGCCGCCTCCCACCACGGTGAACGCCTTGGTGTCGGCCATGGCCTGCGCCACGGTACGAGTTCCGTGGGCGAACCGCTCGTCCTCGAACATGCCCATCGGGCCGTTCCAGAAGACCGTGCGCGAATCCATGATGATGTCGGAGAACGCCGCAGCCGATCCGGGTCCGATGTCGAAACCTTTTGCGCCTGGTGGCAGGCGTCGGCCGAACGTCGCGTAGTTGCCATCGGCGTCGACTCCCGTGATGTCCTCGGGAAGGTGAATGGGTTTCGATTGTGCGAGTAGTCGACGACACGTGTCGACCTGATCGGGTTCGAACAACGAATCGCCGATCGGCAGTCCTTGCGCCGCCATGAAGGTGAAACACATCGCTCCACCGATCACAAGAGCGTCCACCACTTCGAGCAAGGCTTCGACGACGCCCAATTTGTCGGAGATCTTCGAACCCCCGAGAACGGCCACGAACGGGTGCTTGGGCCGGTGGCGCAGATCGAGCAACACCTCGACTTCACGCTGCAGGAGTTGCCCCATGGCCGACGGCAATGTTCGGGGCGGACCGACGATCGACGCGTGGGCGCGGTGAGCGGCTCCGAACGCATCGTTCACGTAGACGTCGACGCCGGTTACGAGTTCGGCGACGAAAGCCGGGTCATTCGCCTCTTCGCCCGCGTCGAAACGCAGGTTCTCCAGGAGTTCGACACCCGGAGCGAGCTCGGTCAGACGCCGACGCACCGGCTCCATCGAGTACTTCGGCTCGGGAGCACCCTTCGGTCGACCCAGGTGACTCGCACACACCACCGACGCTCCCCGTTCGGTCAGCCAGTTGATCGTGGGGAGCGCCGCGCGGATTCGAAAGTCGTCGGTGATCACACGCTCGCCGGACGCCGACGTCTCCATCGGGACGTTGAAGTCGGTACGCACCAGAACGCGCTTGCCCGCGACGTCACCCAGATCGTCGAGAGTCGGAATGTCGCGATACACGTCGGTCACCGACGCTTGGGGACTTTGGCTCCCGCGAAGAGAGTGGTGTCGACGAGTCGATTGCTGTAGCCCCACTCGTTGTCGTACCAGGCCAGCACCTTCACCATCTTGCCCATGCTCGCGGTGAGGCCGGCATCGAAGATGCTGCTGTGCGGATCGGTGACGATGTCACTCGACACGATCGGATCCTCGGTGTAGCGAAGAACGCCCTTCAGCGGACCACTAGCGGCTGCTTTCTTGAACGCCGCGTTGATCTGCTCGACCGTCGCCGACTTCTTCAGGTTGGCCGTGAAGTCGACGATCGATCCGGTCGGAACCGGAACGCGCAACGACGTGCCGTCGAGCTTGCCCTTCATGCTCTCGAGCACGAGGCTGGTGGCGCGAGCAGCGCCAGTGGATGTCGGGACGATGTTGATGGCGGCACCACGGGCACGTCGCAGATCCTTGTGCGGTCCGTCCACCAACATCTGGTCGCCGGTGTACGCGTGGACGGTCTGCATGAGACCCTGCTCGACGCCGAAGTTGTCGTCGAGCACCTTCACCAGCGGCACGAAGCAATTGGTGGTGCAACTGGCGTTCGACACGACCTTGTGCTTCTTGAAGTCGAAGTCCTTGTGGTTGACGCCGTACACGAATGTCGCGTCGGCGTTGTCGCACGGAGCCGACACGATCACCAACGGTGCTCCACCAGCCAGGTGAGCCGCCGCCGAATCGCGCTTGGTGAAGATTCCGGTGCTCTCGATCACGACGTCGACCTTGAGGTCGCCCCAGGGAAGGTTCTTCGGGTCGCGCTCGCTCAGGACCTTGATCTCCTGGCCATCCACGCTGATCCCCGACTTCGTGGCCTTCACGGCGAAGGGCAACTGACCGAGAACCGAGTCGTACTTCAGCAGGTGGGCCATCGTGTCGAGCGATCCGAGGTCGTTGACTGCCACGATCTCGATGTCGGCTCCCCGGCTGTTGACCGCCCGGAAGAAGTTGCGGCCGATTCGACCGAATCCGTTGATGCCGACCCGAACTGTCACGATTCGCTCCTTCGCTCTCGACGCACCGGGCGTCGCGGCTCGAAGTTAGTTCGCCGGTTCGGGGCCGAGCCTCATCAACCCGTCACGAACGACTGACGTCACGGTGGCTCGTGCGTACCGGCTGGCCGGATGCGCGCAGACGCTGTGCGACGTCCTCGGCCACCACGACCGAGCGGTGCCGCCCTCCGGTGCAACCGATCGCGACCGTCAGGTAGCTCTTCCCCTCGGCCGAGTACTCGGGCAGGATTCCCGACAGCATCTCCACCAGGTCGGCCACGAACTTCTGGGCGGCCGGTCGATCGAGGACGAACCTGCGGACCGGTTCGTCATGGCCGGTCATTGGCCGCAGAGCCTCGTCCCAGTGCGGATTGGGAAGAAATCGAACGTCCATGACGATGTCGGCGTCCATCGGAAGTCCGTGTTTGAACCCGAACGACTCGACAGCGACCTGCAGGCGTTCGGTCGAGCCATCATCGAACACACCGACCAGTCGTGATTTCAACTGGTGAACGTTGAGAGCCGTCGTGTCGATCACCAGATCGCAGTCACCTTTCATGGCCTCGAGGAGACCGCGTTCGGTTTCGATGGCCTCCAGGAGACCGTCACTCTCCGAAGCGAACGGATGTCGGCGACGAGTGGCTTCGTACCGTTTCACGAGCTCGGGGGTCGACGCATCGAGGTACACGACACGGACCCGGTGCCCTTGCGAACGCAAGCCGGCGACCTTGGGCATCAACTCGAGATGCTGTCGGCCAGCCACCAGAGCCAGCCGGTCGATACTCGAGCCCGGCGCGCTGGCCAATTCGACGATGGTCTCCACGAGAGTCGTGGGCAAGTTGTCGACCACGTACCAACCCAGGTCTTCGAGGACGGCCGCAGTCGCACTGCGTCCGGCTCCGGACAGACCTGTGATCACGAGGATGTCAGCCACCGAGCATCACGCTACTTCCGTGCGACCGCCACATCAGTTCGACTGATCCGACACGCGTTTCGCCATCCGCAGATAGAGGAGCCGCGGGATGGTGGCCGCCGCTTCGTACTCGGCGGCCCGAGCGAGGAACCCGGGGGGCGGAACGGGCTCTTCCATCCACTCCACGAACAGGCCGTGCCGAGCCGCGGCGTTCACGTACCGGCTGAGTGGCCGATGCACGAACGGGATGAACACGTCCTTCTCCACTTCTTCGACGGTCGTCTGCTCGATGAGATAGTCGCCGATACGCCAGTACTGCTCGGGTGGATCGAGCACCTGGTCGTCGATCCACCCCGATCCGGGAGTCTGGAGAAGCGGATGGTTGAGGAAGAAGCAGAAGCGTCCACCGTCCTGCAGCACACGGGCCACTTCACCGAGCGCTGTATCTACGGCGTCGATGTGTTCGAACACGAGGCAAGCGACAACGGCGTCGAACGACGCATCGGCCAACGGCAACGCCGCCGCATCACAACGCAGAACTTCGATACCACCGTCCCGGCCGGCCGCCACCACGATCTGATTCCAGGTGGGATCGACACCCAACACGAAGTCGGCGCCCAACTTCTTGGCCAGTCGCGCCACCTGTCCGTCCCCACAGCCGACGTCGAGCACTCGGCGGGCACCTTCCAGTTCGCGAGCCGCCAACGGGAGGATCTGCTCGACGTACTCAGGATCGGCCCCTTCGGTGAATCCGTCGATCCACCACGAAGCGTTGCGCTCCCACAAGTCATCGGCCACTCTCCGAGGGTAGCCCTGGCGCGTCGGCCACGTACGGTGATCACATGAGCACGTCTCTCGACTTCTCCGTGTGGCCATCGGCCGAACGTCCGTGGGCCGAGGTAGCCGATCTCGTCGCCTGGGCCGAAAACACAGGGTGGCACGGGTTCTGGTACGCCGATCACTTCATGCCGAACACCGACGACGAACGCGTGGTCGACGGAGATGTTCACGAAGTGTGGACAATCCTGTCGGCCGTTGCCGCGGTGTCGTCCAGATTGCGCCTCGGATCACTGGTGAGTCCGACCACGGTTCGCCATCCCGCCGTGCTGGCGAACATCGCCGCGTCGCTCGACCGCGTCTCCAGCGGTCGACTGGTTCTAGGGATCGGGGCGGGTTGGCAAATCAACGAACATCGGGCGTACGGATTCGATCTGCTGTCACCCAAGGACCGCGTCGATCGTTTCGAGGAAGCGATTCAGATCGTTCGCTCGCTGCTCAACGAGCCGCGAACCACTTTCAGCGGTCGACACTTCACCCTCGTCGACGCCGCCTGCCAGCCGACCCCGGTGCAGAGCCGGCTTCCACTCCTGGTGGGCACCGGTGGGCCGCGTATGACCAGCATCACCGTGCGTCACGCCGACGAGTGGAACGTGTGGGGCACGCCCGACACGGCTGGCGCGAAGGCGGCGACCCTCGATCAGGCCTGCGAACGACTCGGACGCGATCCGAGATCGATCAGGCGATCGGTTCAAGCCTTCTTCTTTCTCGCCGACGATCTCGACAAGGCCGCCCGCATCCGGGCCAAGGCACCGGCCGACCGCAGCGTCATCGGTGGACCCGACGAGATCTGCGCCGCCATCGCTCGATACCGCGAAGCGGGATTCGACGAAATCGTCGTTCCGGATTTCAGCCTCGGGGCCGGTCCCGAACAGCGTCGAGCGAGTTACGCGCGATTCGTCGAAGAGATCATTCCGAACTTCCGCTGACCCCTGGGTTGAACTTGGCGTGAATGGCTCGTGCGACCGAGTCGGGAAGCCACGAAAGAGCCAGCAGGTCGTCGAGGCTGGCTTTCTTGACCGCGTTCACTCCCCCGAACGCTTTCACCAGTTTCTGCTTGCGGGATTCTCCCAAGCCGTCGATGCCGTCGAGCGAACTCGCGGTCATCCGCTTACCGCGCAATTCGCGATGGAAGGTGTTGGCGAACCGGTGAGCCTCATCGCGCACTCGTTGCAACATGAACAGCGCGTCACTGCCGCGCGGAACCTCCACCGGTTCGTCGCGACCCGGCACGAACACTTCCTCGAAGCGCTTGGCCAGAGCGGCCACCGGAATTTCTGACTCGAGACCGAGAGCGGTCACAACTCGGTGAGCCACCGAGAGTTGACCCTTTCCGCCGTCGACGAGAAGCAGTTGGGGCGGATACGCGAAGCGTCGCGGACGTTCACGCTCGTCATGCTCGAGACTGGCGTCGCGTTCGTCGATGTAGGCCTGCAGACGGCGGGTCAACACTTCTTCCATGGCCGCGTAGTCGTCGTTGCCCGGAACGTCGCGCACCTTGAATCGCCGATATTCGCGCTTCGATGGCAGACCGTCCTCCAGCACCACCATCGATCCGACGTAGTCGGTTCCCTGGAGGTGCGCCATGTCGAAGCACTCGATTCGCAGAGGCGCTTCGGGAAGTCCGAGCAGATCTTGGAGTTCGGTGAGTGCCCGGCTGCGAGTGTTGTGATCGCTCGCCCTTTTCATGCGATGGCGGAGGAAGTCCTCGCGAGCGTTCTGCGTGACCATTTCGAGCAGATCACGTTTCTCGCCTCGCTGCGGTAACCGAACTTCCACTCGCGAGCCGCGCCGTTCGGTGAGCCATTGCTCAAGAGCGTCGGACTCGGGCGGAACATCGGGAACCACCACCAACTTCGGCACCCCCATCGCTGGTCCGTCTCCGTAGGTCTGCTCGACCACACGGGTGACCAGTTCGGCCCGACTCAGATCCTCGACTTTGTCGACGATCGAGCCGCGCCGACCCACGACTCGTCCGTTGCGCACGAAGAAGATCTGGATCGCCGCCTCCAGCTCGTCGTCAGCGATACCGATCACGTCGAGATCCTCGTCCCGCTCGGCCACGATCATCTGCTTCTCGATGGCGCGCCCCACCGAGGCCAGTCGGTCCCGCAAACGGGCGGCCCTCTCGTATTCGAGGCTCGCCGCCGCATCGCTCATCTCGTCGGTGAGTCGGGCGACCACATCGTCGGTGCGACCGTCGAGGAACGAGCAGAGGTCGTCGACGTACGAGTCGTAGCGGTTGCGTTCGACCTCGCCCACACACGGGCCACTGCACTTCTCGATGTGGAAGAGCAAGCACGGGCGTCCCAGGCGATGATGCTGATTGAACTTGGCCGGGCTGCACGTGCGAACCGGGAATGTGCGTAACACGAGGTCGAGAGTGTCGCGGATGGCGTACGCATGTGGGAACGGCCCGAAGTACCGAACGCCCGGCTTGCGACGCCCGCGAACCACGACCGCCCGGGGCCACTCCTCGTCGAGGGTAACGGCCAGGAACGGATAGCTCTTGTCGTCGCGCAAGCGAACGTTGAAGCGCGGTCGGTGCTCCTTGATGAGGTTGTACTCGAGGATGAGCGCCTCGACCTCGTTACGAACCGTCATCCACTCGACCGCTTCGGCAGCCGCGACCATCTGCGCCGTTCGCGGATGCAAGAGCGCCGGATCCTGGAAGTAGTTGGCCAGACGCTGGCGCAGGCTCGTGGCCTTGCCCACGTAGATCACCCGACCAGCGCCATCCTTGAACTGGTACGAACCGGGAGCATCGGGAATGCTCGCACTGGGCGGCCGCTGCACCATCACGTCAGCCTAAGCAGGGACGTCAGCCCTAGCGGGGCTGAAGGGTCACGCCAGGAGAGGCTTCAGGAAGCGACCGGTGTGGCTCGCCGCCACCTTGGCGATGTCCTCGGGAGTTCCTTCGGCCACCACCGTGCCACCACCGCGACCTCCCTCGGGCCCGAGATCGATCACCCAGTCGGCGGTCTTGATCACGTCGAGGCTGTGCTCGATCACCAGGACCGTGTTTCCCTGATCGACCAGTCGCGACAACACCGTGAGAAGACGACGAACGTCTTCGAAATGCAGACCGGTCGTGGGTTCGTCGAGAAGGTAAATCGTGTGACCAGTGCTGCGTTTGGCCAACTCGGTCGCCAACTTCACGCGCTGCGCTTCACCACCCGACAACGTGGGCGCCGACTGACCGAGACGAACGTACCCGAGACCCACGTCGACGAGGGTCTGCATGTGTCGAGCGATGGCCGGTTGATTGGCGAAGAAGTCGACGGCCTCGCTGATCGGCATGTCGAGAACGTCGGCGATGCTCTTGCCCTTGAACGTGATCTCGAGCGTGTCGCGGTTGTAACGCGCTCCCTTGCATACCTCACACGGAACGTACACATCGGGTAGGAAGTGCATCTCTATCTTGATGGTTCCGTCGCCCGAACAGGCCTCGCAACGTCCTCCCTGAACATTGAACGAGAACCGACCAGGCTGGTATCCGCGGGTCTTCGCCTCGGCGGTGGTGGCGAAGAGTTTGCGAATTCCGTCGAACACCCCGGTGTAGGTCGCCGGGTTCGAGCGCGGGGTACGTCCGATCGGCGACTGATCCATGTCGATCACTTTGTCGAGGTGCTCGATGCCGACGATCTTCTTGTGCCGACCGGCCGGGTCCTTCGACTTGTAGATCTTCTGCATCAGAACCGGCAGAAGGATGTCGCGCACGAGCGTGCTCTTGCCACTACCCGACACACCGGTGACGGCCACGAAGCAACCGAGCGGAATCTTCACGTCGATGTTCTGAAGATTGTGTTCACGGGCACCGATGATTTCGACCCAGTTCAAACCCGGTGAGCGCCTCGAAGACGGCACCGGAATCGATTTCTTTCCGGCCAAGTATTGGCCGGTCAGCGAATCCTTGACCTTCGTGATGCCCTTCACCGGTCCGCTGTACACGACTTCCCCACCGTGTTCGCCAGCGCCCGGGCCGATGTCGACGATCCAGTCACTCTCGCGGATGGTTTCTTCGTCGTGTTCGACGACCAGGACCGTGTTGCCGAGGTCGCGCAGACGAAGCAGCGTGTCGATGAGTCGGCGGTTGTCGCGCTGATGCAGACCGATCGACGGCTCGTCGAGCACGTACAGAGTTCCGACCAGGCCCGAGCCGATCTGGCTGGCCAGTCGAATGCGCTGAGCTTCGCCGCCAGCCAATGTTCCGGCCGAACGACCGAGAGTCAGGTAATCGAGACCAACGTCGAGCAAGAAACCGAGGCGGGCGTTGATCTCCTTGACCACTCGCTCAGCAATCATCCGGTCACGATCGGAAAGCGTCAGTTCGGCCAAGAAGCGCGATGAGTCCCCGATCGGCATTTCGCAGACCTCGGAGATGTTCTTGTCGTTGACGGTCACCGCAAGAGTCGACGGCTTGAGACGCGCGCCGTCGCAGGCCGTACACGGCACCTCGCGCATGTACCCCTCGTACTGCTCGCGGCTCCAATCGCTCTCGGCGCTCTCGTGACGCCTCTTGATCCACGGGATGACACCCTCGAAGGTCGTGTTGAACTGGCGTTGACGACCGTAGCGATTCTTGAATTTCACGGTGATGGTTCCGGGCAGGCCGTTCAGCACGATCTTCTGCGCCTTGGCGCTCAACTTGTTCCAGGGCTTGTCCATGTCGATCTTGTGATCGGTCGCCACCGATTCGAGGATGCGCTGGAAGAAACCGGTGTGAGCGCTCCGCCACGGCGAGATGGCACCCTCACTGAGGGCCAGGTCGCCGTCGGGGATCACGAGATCGGCGTCCACTTCGAACGTCGTGCCGAGCCCGTCGCAGGTCTCGCAGGCCCCGAACGGCGAGTTGAAGGAGAAGTTGCGTGGCGCCGGTTCGTCGAACGACGATCCGCACTTCGGACAAGCCAGGTGTTGCGAGAAGGTCATCTTCTCGTCCTCGCTCTTACCGTCGCCCACCAATTCGACCTCGGCCACACCCTCGGCGAGCCGAAGGGCCGTCTCGAGGCTGTCGGTGAGACGACGTTGAATGTTGTCGCGACGCACCAAGCGGTCGACCACCACCTCGATGGTGTGATTCTCGTAGCGAGCCAGCTTCTTCTCCGACTTCAAGAACTCGTTGATGTCGACGACCTCGTCGTCGATTCGAGCACGCACGAAGCCTTGACCAGCGATGTCGTTGAGCAAAGTCTCGTACTCGCCCTTGCGACCGCGCACGACCGGGGCCAGCACCTGGAATCGCGTCCCTTCGGGAAGGGTCATGATGCGGTCGACGATCTGCTGAGGCGTCTGGCGCGCCAACTTGGTGCCGTCTTTCGGGCAGTGCTGCACCCCGATGCGGGCGTACAGCAGACGCAGGTAGTCGTACACCTCGGTGATCGTGCCCACGGTCGACCGTGGGTTGCGGCTGGCCGACTTCTGATCGATGGAAATGGCCGGCGACAGCCCTTCGATCACGTCGACGTCGGGCTTGTCCATTTGTCCGAGGAACTGCCGAGCGTAGGCGCTGAGCGACTCGACGTAACGCCGTTGACCCTCGGCGTAGATCGTGTCGAAGGCGAGCGACGACTTGCCGCTTCCCGACAAGCCGGTGAACACGATCATCTTGTCGCGCGGGAGGTCGACGCTCAGATTCTTGAGATTGTGCTCGCGAGCACCCCTGACGACCAGCCGATCCGACACGTCGCCGACATTACCGATCGGACCCGGAACCCTCTCAGCCAGCGTCCTTCAACTCGCGGCGCAATTCGTTGATTTCGTCACGCAGGCGAGCCGCGTACTCGAACTTGAGATCGGCCGCCGCCTCGTGCATCTCGTCCTCGAGCGTCTGGATGAGGCGGGCCAATTCCTGTTGCGGGAGTGTCTTGAGTTCGCGCTGAACCTTGTCGCGTTCGCGCTGACGTCGGCGGTCCTTGCCCGGAACCGGAGCCGAACCGTCGCCGTCGGGTCGCAGGATCGACAAGATGTCGCCCACGGCCTTGCGGATCGTCTGCGGATTGATCCCGTGTTCGAGGTTGTACGCGAGTTGCTTCTCTCGACGGCGATTGGTCTCTTCGATCGCTCGCTGCATCGACGGTGTCACCTGATCGGCGTACATGATCACCTGGCCGTCCACGTTTCGCGCCGCGCGACCGATCATCTGGATGAGCGACGTCTCCGACCGCAAGAAGCCCTCCTTGTCGGCGTCGAGGATCGCCACCAGACTCACTTCGGGAAGGTCGAGGCCCTCGCGCAGAAGGTTGATACCCACCAACACATCGAACTCCCCCAGACGCAACGAGCGGAGAATTTCGATTCGCTGAATGGTGTCGATGTTGCTGTGCAAGTACCGGACGCGCATGCCCTGTTCGAGCAGGTAGTCGGTCAGGTCTTCGGCCATCTTCTTGGTGAGGGTCGTGACGAGGATGCGGTCACCCATCGTGACGCGCTTTTCCACCTGCTCCATGAGGTCGTCGATCTGACCCTTGGTGGGTTTCACCACCACCTCCGGGTCGACCAAACCGGTCGGGCGAACGATCTGCTCGACCACCTGCTGGGATTCCTTGAGTTCGTACGGCCCGGGCGTGGCGGACAGGAAGATGCATTGGTTGACGCGACCCAGCACCTCTTCGAAGCGCAGGGGTCGGTTGTCACGAGCGCTCGGTAGACGGAAACCGTGCTCGACGAGCACGTCCTTGCGACTCCGGTCGCCCGCGAACTGGCCGTGCAACTGCGGAACCGCTACGTGGCTCTCGTCGATCACCAACAGATAGTCGTCCGGGAAATAGTCGAGCAGTGTGAACGGCGGTTCACCCGGCTGACGTCCGTCGATGTGCATCGAGTAGTTCTCGATTCCGTTGCAATAACCGACCTCCTGGATCATCTCGAGGTCGTGTTGAGTACGCATACGGAGACGCTGTGCCTCCAGCAACTTGCCCTCTTTCTCGAAGGTGGCCAGTCGTTCCTGCAGTTCGGCTTCGATCCCGAGTACGGCCCGGCGCATTCGTTCGTCGCCGGCCACGTAGTGCGTAGCCGGGAACACGATCACTTCGTTGAGATCACGCAGATTCTCTCCAGTGAGCGGGTCGATCATCGAAAGCCGATCGACGGTGTCGCCGAACATCTCGACGCGAAGCACTGACTCCTCGTAGGCCGGGTGAATTTCGATCGTGTCTCCCCGCACCCGAAACTTGCCGCGACCCAACGTCATGTCGTTCCGGTCGTACTGAAGATCGACCAGGCGCCTCAGAATGCTGCGCATGTCGTAGTCGACACCCACGTGCAGCTCAACGAGTTGACCCCGGTATTCATCGGGATCACCCATTCCGTAGATGCACGACACCGACGCGACAACGATGGTGTCGCGACGGGTGAGCAGCGCGGCGGTGGCCGAGTGTCGCAAGCGATCGATGTCGTCGTTGATGGACGAGTCCTTCTCGATGAAGGTGTCGCTCGACGGGATGTACGCCTCGGGCTGGTAGTAGTCGTAATAGCTGACGAAATACTCCACTCGATTGTCGGGGAAGAACTCGCGCATTTCCTGCGTCAGCTGCGCGGCCAAGCTTTTGTTGGGCGCGAGGATCAGAGTGGGGCGTTGTGTTCGCTCGATGGTCCACGCGATGGTCGCGCTCTTGCCCGATCCGGTGATACCGAGCAAGGTCTGGAAGCGCAATCCTTTCTCGATGCCATCGGCGAGCTTGGCGATCGCGGTCGGCTGATCGCCCGCCGGCTGGAACTCCGACACCACCGCGAACGTCGGCTTACCCGTGGTGGACGAACCGCTCATGTCGACTTCTTCGGGCGTGGAGGCTCGTAGTCGGGTGGCAACTGCGGCAACGACGTGAGCCACGACCACAAGCGGTCGATCTGGACCTCGAGCGACGTGCGGTCACCGCTGTTGTCGACCACGAAGTCGGCCCCTTTCAGCCGCTCGTCCCGTGAGGCCTGGCGAGCGATCCGAGCCCGAGCATCGTCGTCGGAGAAGCCGCGATGAGCGACGAGGCGCGCCACTTGAGTCTCGACCGGGACGTCGACCACGATCTTTCCCTGTAGTCCTTCGCGCGGGTTCTCGGTGAGGAGCGGAATGTCGAGAACCACCACGTTGTTCGTGGTGCGTTGAGCGAGGATCCGATCGTTCATCTCCTTGCCGACGGCTGGGTGCACGATCGCGTTAATCTTCTTCAGTGAGTCCGGGTCGGAGAACACGATCTGTGCGACGGCCGGGCGATCGAGCTCGCCGTTGGCGTCGATCACCTGATCGCCGAAAGCCTCCGCCAATGCGTTCAGTACCGGTGAACCCGGACGTTGCACGTCGCGCACGATCTGGTCGGCGTCGACGATGATCGCTCCGCGGGCCGCCAGCATTTCCGACACCGTGGTCTTGCCCGAACCGATACCGCCCGTGAGGCCGACGAGGATCATGGGCGAGACGCTATTGCCCCGTGACCGGGGTGGACGGGCGGCACTACGGTGATCCGGGGAAATCATGTCCGAGACCGCCTCGCCTCGCTCGATCGACATCGTCCTGGTCGACGACCATTCGATCTTTCGCACCGCCTTGCGACGCGTTCTCGAGGACACCGGCCACCGAGTCGTGGGCGAAGCGGCGAACGGAGCGGACGGGGTCGATCTGGCTCTACGTCATCGAACGGCCATCGTCGTGATGGACGTCTCGATGCCTGTCGTCGACGGCATCGAGGCGACACGTTCGATCGTCGCGGCCGACTCACGCATGAAAGTGCTCGTCCTCACGATGCATTCCGAACGACGAGTGCTGGAAGATGCGCTGCGGGTGGGTGCGCGTGGCTACTGCACCAAGTCATCGACCACCGATGAATTGGTGTCCTTGATCGGACGGGTGGCGGCCGGAGACGTGGCGATCTCAGCCGACATGACCAACCGCGATGTGCCCGTGCGGGACGACGACGATCGCACCAGCCCATTGTCGGAGCGTGAAGTCGAAGTTCTCGCCCTCGTGGCCCGAGGCCTCGACAACACCGACATCGCAGAGGCGCTCTACATCAGCGCGCGCACGGTGAAGAATCACCTGGCGTCGATCTATTCGAAACTCGATGTCGACGACAAGACCAAGGCGCTCGTCAGAGCCCTTCGACTCGGAATCGTCGAGATCGAGTGACGATCAGGCTTCGGGCGGGTTCGGGTTCTCGCCCGGATTGTCGCCGTAGTACTCGGCCCAGGTGGCCTCGCGCGACGCATCGTCGGCACCGGCGGTCCAGTTGCCGTGTTCGTCGACTTCGAAGTGCTTGCGGTACTCCTCGGCCAACTCGCCACCCTCAGCCGCCTGCTTGATGCTCAGGCTGATGCGGCGACGCGCGAGATCGAGATCGATGATCTTGACCCACAACTCCTCGCCCGGAGTGACGACCTGCTCGGGAGCGTCGACGTGCTGGGTGCTCATCTCGGAGATGTGCACGAGGCCTTCGATCCCCTCTCCCACCTGCACGAAGCTGCCGAACGGAACGAGCTTGGTGACGCGGCCGTACACCAACTGGCCGACCTCGTGCGACGACGCGAATACTTCCCACGGGTCCTTCTGCGTCTGCTTGCGCGACAGGCTGATGCGCTCACGGTCGTAGTCGATGTCGAGAACCTTCACGGTGACCTTGTCGCCAACGGCCACTTCGGAGCCCGGATGGTCGACATGGTTCCACGACAATTCGCTCACGTGGATGAGGCCATCCATGCCGCCGAGATCGACGAAGGCACCGAATGCCACCACGCTCGACACGACGCCTTCGCGAACGTCGCCGACCTTGAGGTTGGAGAGGAAGCCATCGCGGGCTTCCTTCTGGGTCTCTTCGAGGTACGCACGGCGCGACAGCACGACGTTGTTGCGGTTCTTGTCGAGTTCGATGATCTTGGCCTGCAGGACCTTGCCCACGTAGGGCTGAAGGTCGCGAACGCGACGAAGCTCGACGAGTGACGCCGGAAGGAAGCCGCGCAGACCGATGTCGACGATGAGACCACCCTTGACGACCTCGATCACGAGGCCTTCGACCATCTCATCGGCTTCCTTCTTCTTTTCGATGTTGCCCCACGCACGCTCGTACTGCGCGCGCTTCTTCGACAAGATGAGGCGGCCTTCCTTGTCTTCCTTCTGGAGGACCAGGGCTTCGACC
>VERK01000234.1 GCA_018882725.1 Actinomycetota bacterium
GGTTCTCGGGTCGGTGGCGGCGACCACCCTCTCAGCCCGCCGATCCAGCGAGCTCCCCGTCGCATCCGACGCTACCCAACGCTCGGGCCGAACGCGCGACCAGAAGGACCGACTATAACAATTGTGTCGAAGTAGTGCTGATGAGATCGGCTGACGAGATGGGGGAGTCATGGCAGGTCAACTGACGGGTCGGGTGGCGCTCGTGACGGGCGGAGGCCGCGGAATCGGCCGCGGAATCAGTGAGTTGCTCGCGGCCCACGGTGCGAGTGTGGCCATCAACTATCGGCGAGATCGCGAGGCTGCCGATGAGACGGTGGCGGCCATCACCGCGGCCGGCGGAAGCGCTCGCGCGTACGACGGTTCCGTGGACGACCCTGATGCGGTGGCCGCCATGGTCGAACGAGTGGTGGCCGACTTCGGTTTCGTCGACATCTTGGTGTGCAACGCGGGCATCGCGTCACGCGGTCGGGCAGTGGCCGACACCGAGCCGAGCGAACTGCAGTCGTTGATCGCCACGCATGCACTTGGTCCTCATTACCTGTCGCGCTCCGTTCTGCCTTCCATGCGCACTCGGGGGCGGGGCGACATCGTGATGATCTCGTCGGTGGCCACCTCGCACATGTCAGCCAACGGTGCGCCGTACAACATGGGCAAGGCCGCGATGGAGGCGCTGGCGGCCACGTTGGCCAAAGAAGAGCGACCCTTCGGAATTCATGTGAACGTGGTGGCGCCGGGTTTGGTGGAGACCGACATGGGAGTTCGGCTCGCTCGGGCCATGACGGGCCAGCGCGACCTGGCCGACTTGCGCAGTCTCGATGCGGCCTCGCCATTCGGCCGGGTGTGCCAGCCGCTCGACGTGGCCAACGTTGTTCTGTGGCTGTGTAGTGAGGGTGCTTCGTACGTGACCGGGCAACGCATCGAGTGTGACGGAGGCGGTCCACGATGACCCGAAGGTGTCGTGCGATCGAGGGGTAGCCTGACCGTGTGAGTCCCGCTCAGAGCCCCCTTGCTTCGTCGGCACCGGTGTCCGAGCCGATCATCGAGATCACGCCCACCGCGCACGCCGAACTCATCAAGTTGCGCGATGCCGAAGAAGACGCCGCGTCGCTCGGACTACGCCTCGAGATCGTCAGCGGCCCGGGTGAGGAGTTCAAGTACGACCTGTCGCTCGACGAGTTCCGCAAAGCGGCGTTCAGCGACGAAGTGCGTACTCACGACGGACTCAAGGTGATCGTTCCGGCCAAGGACGTCGAGTTGCTGCAGGGAGCGGTCCTCGACTTCACCTCGTCGGGTGGTCTCGTCATCCGCAACCCCAACCGTCCGCAGGCGCCGATGGTGGAAGGTCTCGTGAAGGACGACGAATTGTCGGCCGAGATCGAGTCGGTGATCGCCGTCGACGTGAACCCGGCGCTGGCCGCACACGGTGGCTTCGTCACTTACGTGGGCCACGACGGCGACGGCACGGCGTTTCTCACGATGGGCGGCGGCTGTCATGGTTGCTCCATGAGCCGTATGACGATGCTCGAAGGTGTGCAGACCACCGTGGTGGAGAAGGTTCCGGCCATCTCGCGCGTGCGCGACCTCACCGACCACACGTCGGGTGAGAACCCCTTCTACCGCTGATCGTTCGTGACGTCCCGGTGGCGGGTCGTCAGTTCTGCGGACCGCGCACGAGTCGGCCCGGCAACTCGCCCGTGAACTCGTCGTGGTCGATCGTCTGGACGCCGTTCACGAACGTGGCCACGTAACCGCGTCCGTGCTGCACGAGACGACGTGCGCCCGACGGGAGATCGAAGGCCATACGCGGTACGTCGAAACCGAGTGAGTCGTAGTCGATGACGTTGATGTCGGCGCGCAAACCCGGAGCAATCAGGCCGCGATCACGCAGACCGTAGAACTCGGCCGTCTGGCGGGTCTGACGATGGACCACGTATTCGAGCGGCATCTTGGGGCCACGAGAGCGATCGCGTGTCCAGTGGGTGAGCATGAACGTGGGCATGCCGCCATCGCAGATCGCACCGCAGTGAGCGCCGGCATCGGAAAGCCCCATGCGGGTGTGCGGATGCAGATGCGCCTCGTAGGTCATCGAGAGATCGCCGTACGAATAGTTGAAGAACGGCGCGTAGATCATGCCGTTGCCGTCGTTGAACGTGAGTTGATCGAGGATGATCTCTTGAGTGGTGCGTCCGGTGCGGGCCGCGATCCCGGCGACCGAATCTTCGCGTCGCGGTTCGTAGTCGATGTCGGCGCCGTTCACGAGCCACATGCCGTCGGCCTTCTCGAGCACCAACTTGGCGAACAAGCCACCGTCGGCCGGCATCTCGTGCACGATGCGTCGACGACGTTCGGGGTCGGCCAGAGCGGCCAGTCGCTCGGGCATCGGCAGGTGCTGAACTTCGGCGTAGGCCGGATGGAAGAGAAGCGGGTGCACACTGCCGTGCAGGCAGTACATGATCCCGATGGAGCGTCCGGCCACTTGTGTGTAGATCGGGATGCCGTCGGCGTGAGCCTCGTGCAGGAGGCGGAGAACGTCGCGCCACAAGTCGGGCGACTGATCGGTCTGGCTCAGATTCACGCTGATCGGGCGGCCGGTGCGGCGCACCAGTTCGCGCATCCAGTCCCATTCTTCGAACGGCACACGAATGTGCTCGGGAGAGAACTGGAAGTTGCCGTGGCCGACGCGGGCCATCGCAACGGCGATCGCGAACAACTCGTCGGACGCGACCATGGTGCCGGGCACCAACTCGCCACTCTTCGACTTGTGCAACGGAGTGCGGCTGGTGGAGAAGCCGAGGGCGCCGGCGCGCAGCGCATCTTCCACCAGGCGAGCCATGTTCAACGCGTCGTCGACGGAGGCGGGTTCGTTGTCGGCGCCGCGTTGGCCCATCACGTACGCGCGCAGCGGCCCGTGGGCGATCTGGGTGCCGATGTCGAGTACGTACTCGCGACTGCCCACCACGTCGAGGTACTCGCCGAATGTCTCCCACTGCCAGTCGATGCCGTCGCTCATGGCCGAACCCGGAATGTCTTCGACACCTTCCATGAGTTCGATCAGCCACTGATGACGATCGGGGTGAGCCGGGGCGAAGCCCACACCACAGTTGCCCATGACGGCGGTGGTGACGCCGTGCCACGAACTCGGCGTGAGCCAGGGGTCCCACGAGACTTGCGCGTCGTAGTG
>VERK01000235.1 GCA_018882725.1 Actinomycetota bacterium
GGCCAACCCCGAGGACTACACCAACCGCGGTCGCATCATCACGCCGCTCAAGGATCGTTTCGGAAGCCAGATCCGCACGCACTACCCGCTCGACGCGGCGACCGAGGTGGAGATCGTTCGTCAGGAAGCGCGTCCGCCGTCCGTCGGTGACATCACCGTCGCGGTGCCGCCGTACCTCGAATCGGTCGTGGCCACGTTCAGCCAGCTCGCGCGCAGTAGTAGCCAGGTGAATCAGCGCAGCGGTGTGAGCGTTCGTCTGAGCGTGAGCAACTACGAAGTCATGGCGGCGAACGCGCTGCGGCGTGGGTTGCGACTGGGCGAAACGTACGTCGTGCCGCGGGTGTGCGATCTCGACGCGTTCGCAGCCGCTTCGGGCGGAAAGATCGAAGTCGAGGCGCTCGAAGACGGGCGTGAAGGCCAGGTGCTGCGCGAACTCGTGAAGGCGGCCGTGCTCACGGTGTATCGCGATGTGGTTCGGCCCGAGCTGGCCCGCGACGTGGTGACCGCGTTCGAAGAGGGTGCGATCGTCACGACCGGCGAAGACGTCCCGTCGGTGACGCAGGCGGCCCTGGCCGAGCAGATCCCGGCGCTCAAGCCGGTGCTCGACGACTTGTTGAACGGCGACACGAGTGCGGCGGCGACGGCGGCGGCCGTGGAGTTCGTCCTTGAGGGGCTGCATTTGTCGAAGCGTCTGAACAAGGACGCGAGCGCAGCCTCCGGCGGCACCTACCGCGCCCGCTAATCGAGTCCCATCGCTACCGCGATCCCATTGGGTGCGAAACCCCGGCATTTTTGCCGGTATTCCCGCCCATGCGATGAGGGTCCGTCCGTATGGGGAACCAGACCGGCAAAAATGCCGGGGTTTCGCACCCATTCAGGTACGGCAGATCAGAGTTAGCGGTTGGTGGTGGCGCCGTCCACGGCCAGCGTCGCACCACTCACGAAACTTGCGCGATCACTGCACAGCCAGACCGCGGCCTCGGCCACTTCACTCGCCTCACCCAGGAACCCGCGCCCCACGCTGCGTCCCAACGTCTGCTCGATCGCCGGATCGCCGTTGATGTACGCCTCGATCGACGGCGTCCGCGTGGTTCCAGGCAGAACCGCATTGACCCGCACACCCTTGGCCGCGAACTCCTGAGCCGCGCACTTCGTGAGCCCGAGCACGCCGTGCTTGGCCGCTGTGTAGTGCGGCAAACCTGGCGCCCCCACGATGCCGGCGCTCGACGACGCATTCACGATCACCCCGTACCCCTGCACCGCCATCACTGCGAGTTCGTACTTCATGCACAAGAACACGCTCGTGAGGTTGATCGAAATCATCTGCTGCCACTCGTTCAACGTCAGATCGAGGAAGGATCCGAACCGCCCACTGATCCCGGCGTTGTTGAACGCACAGTCGACGCGTCCGTAGGCGTGCACCGTGGACAGAACCATCGCCTCCACGTCGGGTTCGGTCGTGAGATCGGCATCGAACGCCGTGGCCTCGCCACCGCGTTGACGGATTTCCTTCACCACCGCTTCGGCGGCGGCGATGTCCTTGTCGACCACCATCACAGCGGCACCCTCGGATGCGAACAACCGCGCGGCGGCCTCACCGATTCCCTGCGCCGCACCGGTGACTATCACGACCTTGCCCTCCACCAACCCCAAACGCAGAGGGAACGCGGCGCGCATCATCTCGCTCGTCTCTTCACCCACCAACGGAATTCCGAGGGGAGTGGGATCGAGCGGACTCGGGGGATTGGAAGGCGTCTCGGCCACGAATGACACCGTAGTTCTCAGCGGACCATCGAAAGTGCCTTCCTCGCCGACGGAGCGCTCTGTCAGAATGTTCCGGTGAGCACGCGAATCGTCCTCGGCACGTGTCATCACGACTGCCCCGATTCATGTGGATGGCAAGTGACCGTCGAGAACGGCCGCGCGGTGTCGATGCGCGGCAATCCGGATCATCCGTATTCGCAGGGCGAACTCTGCCCGAAGGTCAATCGTTTCCTCGACCGCGTGTACAGCCCCGATCGAATCCTCACACCGCTCATCCGCACCGGCGCCAAGGGGGAAGCGCAGTTCCGCTCCGCGTCGTGGAACGAGGCACTCGCACTCGTCGCCGACCGAATCGGCCACATCGTGCGCGACTTCGGCGGCCAAGCGGTCGTGCCGTGGGGTGATGCCGGAACCCAGGGTTCACTCATGATGAACTCGCTCGACCGGCGCTTCTTCGCCCGACTCGGATCGTCGGTTCAAGTCGATTCGCTGTGTGGAGCGGCCGCACTCAGCGGAACCGCGGCCGCCCTCGGGTCGCCCCTCACCTGCGACCCGCTCGACGTGCGTTATGCCGACCTCATCTTCTTGTGGGGGACCAATACTCGTCTCACCAATCGTCACCTCTGGCCCTTCATCGAAGAAGCCCGAGCCCGGGGTGCGCGGGTGATCGTGATCGATCCGGTGCGCACCATCACGGCCGATGCGGCCGATCAGTTCGTGCAGCCTCTACCGGGAACCGACGTGGCACTCATGCTCGCCATGATGCACGTCCTCGTTCGCGACGATCTGGTCGATCACGACTACGTGCAGCGACACACCACCGGATTCGACGAACTGGCGAGGCACGTGGCCGACTGGACCCCGTCCCGCGCATCGGCGGTGTGCGGAATCGACGCCAATGTGATCGAGCAATTGGCCCGCGACTACGGCACCACTCAGAAGGCCTTCATTCGCACCCTGATCGGGGCCGAGCATCGCGAACACGGTGCGCAGTTCTTCCGCACGCTCGTGTGCCTCCCCACCCTCACCGGATCGTGGAAGCACAAGGGCGGAGGTTTCTCGCGCAGCGTCGGTTCGTACAACAACGCGTTCCTCGACGACGACTCGTTCAGCGCGCCGCATCTCGCGGCCGGCAAACCCCGTCGTCCGATCAGCATGAATCAGATCGGTCGAGCACTCACCGATCCGAATCTCGATCCGCCCGTCAAAGCGCTCTTCGTCTACAACGGCAATCCGGTCGCCACCGCACCCGAGGCCGCCACCATCGCGCGCGGCCTCCAGCGCGACGATCTGTTCACCGTGGTGTCCGAGCAATTCATGACCGACACCGCTCGCTTCGCCGACGTTGTCTTCCCGGCCACCACCCAGATCGAGCAGAACGACGTGGTCACGGCGTGGGGTCACCTCTACTTGGG
>VERK01000236.1 GCA_018882725.1 Actinomycetota bacterium
CTCTCCGACCACGGCGTCGAGTCCACCGGGCAGTTCGAACACGAATTCGGCTTGGGCGACATCGAGCGCCCGACGAAGCGCGTTCTCGCTCACGACTCGACCTAGCGTGACGTTTTCGCGGATCGTCCCGCTCATCAGGAAGGGTTCCTGGAAGACGAGTGCCGAATCGGCGAGTGGCCCCGAAATCGAACCGGAGGTCGGTGCGAGCAGGCCAGCCAATGCATGAAGGAGTGTGGTTTTTCCCGAACCGGTAGGCCCCACGATGGCGGTGAGCGCACCGGCTGGAAACGTGCACGAGATGTCGGTGAGTACTTCTCGACCGTCTCCCTGTTCGATACACACCCCGTGGAGAACGACCGCGCCCGGCTCGATCAGAAGGCTGCGACGAGGATCCGGCTCGACGGGTTCGGCCACCAACTGTTTGACACGGTCGAATCCGGCCTGCGACCGAGGCATCTCACTGAACGCGTATCCGATGATCCGCAGAGGGAACACGAGTAGGGCGAAGATGTAGATGAAAGAGGCGAGGTCACCGACGGTCATCGCGCCATCGGCGACGCGATACGACCCGAGTAACACGATCAGAACGCTCGCCGAGTTCGGCACGACGTCCAAGAGAGTTTCGAACAAAGAGCGCACCTTGATGGCTTGGACGCGAGCCGAGCGGACCCGAAAGGCGATGTCCGACAATCGACTGGCCTCTCGCGCCTCGGCACCGAAGGCCTTCACCACGGTCACGGCCTCGAAACTCTCGTGGGCCGCCGACGACAAGGTGGCCAGCTCGGCCTGAGCCAAGTCGTACCACCGGTCGGCTCGCTTCTGGTACACGAGGTTGAGCGACATGATCACCGGAAAGACGAGTGTCGCCAGAACGCCCAACAACGGGTCGGCTGCGATCAAGCCCCCCGAGGCGATGAGAAGCATCAGAACGACCCCGGTCGAGAAAGGCAACGGTGCCACGACCTGGACGGCCGCCTCGACGTCCACGCCGACTCGTGTCATCAAGTCACCGGTGCTCTGCCGACGGTGCCACGGAACGGGTTGGCGCACCACTGCGTCGATGGCTTCTCCCGAGAGGTCCTCGGCGATGCCCCACTGGGCCTTGCCGGCCCAAGTTCGACGGACGATCACACCGGCTGCTCGAACGATGGCCACGAGAACGAAGATCCCGATGCCGGCCGCGGTGGTCGATGCATCGATCGATCCTGATTCGAATCGCTCGATGATCACGTTGTCGATGATCCAACGCAGAACCCACGACGACGCGACCGTTCCGAATGCGAAGACGGTTGCACCCGCGACGGCGACCGCGAAATCAGCACGCCGGTACGAGACGAGCGAGGTGACGAGCTTCACCCTCTTGCGAAAGCGCGATTCGGTCGTCACGTTTCCTTTGTAGCAGTCGGGGTCGAAGGACGACTCAACTACTAGTGTCGGGTGGGTGAGTTCCTTCGGCGCCGCACTGGCTGGTCCCGACCAGATCGACGTCGGCCTCCTTGTCGTGCGCGTGTGCATCGGAGGTTTCCTCGCTTACCACGGTTACAACAAGGTGTTCGGCGGAGGAGGTCTGTCAGGGACGGCGGCCTGGTTCGGTTCGATCGGGATGAAGTGGCCTCGTCTCCAGGCCCGTCTGGCCGCCACCACCGAGATTGCCGCTGGACTTGCGTTGGCCTTCGGCCTTCTCACGCCACTCTCGGCCGCTGGGGTGATCGGGATCATGATCGTGGCGATCGCGGTCGCCCACGCGAAGGTCGGCTTCTTCGTCTTCCTTCCCAATCAAGGTTGGGAGTACTGCGCGACGATCGCACTCATGGCGTGGTCCGTTGGCGTCATCGGACCGGGCCGACTGTCGCTCGATCACGCACTCGACATTCACTTCACCGGGTGGTCGGGCGCGGTCGTCACATCGATCATCGGAGTGAGCAGCGCCTCTCTACTGCTCGCGACGTCCTACCGCCCCAAGTCGTGAGTACCAGTCGTCGAACGCTCGTGCGAGTCGTGCTCGGCTTCGTCAGCGTCGCCATTGCCGCCTTCTGGGTCTGGGCCCTCTTCTTCCCGCCGAAACAGTCGGTGGCCAAGGTGAGCGACGTCGCATGGACCGAGCGCGCCGTTGTCGTTTGCGAAACCGCCAATATCCGGCGCAACGAACTCGCTGACTCGCGTCGTATCGAGGACGTGGGCGAAGGCGCCTTGGCCGAACGTGCCGATCTCATCGACCGGGCGACCGACATCATCGACGCGATGATCGACGAGTTAGAGGCCACCGCGCCGACCTCAGGCGATGACCGCCGTCTCGTCGAGACGTGGATCGGGTACTACCGGACGCTGATGTCCGACCGTCGCGACTACACCGAGGTGCTACGCAGCGGTGACAATCCCCCATTCCCCGAATCGGTGATCGACGGCTCGCCCATCTCCGAGTACATCAACGACTTCACTGTGGCCAATCGCATGAAGGCTTGCTCGGCACCAGCCGATCTCGCGGTCTAGACGTTCTTCCATTCACCCTTCTCGAAACGCCGGATGACGCGCGCCGGTGAGCCAACGGCGACTGAGAACGATGGAATGACGCCAGTGACCACACTGTTGGCACCGATCACGACGTGTTCGCCGATCTCCGCACCGGGAAGAACGACGGTGCCGTAACCGAGCCACGATCCCCGACCGATTCGGACGGGCTTCTCCGGCATCGTTTGCACTGAGATCGGACGTTCGACGTCTTCGTACCCGTGGTTCTGATCGGTGATGTACACGTTGTGACCCGTCCACACGTCGTCGCCGATCTCGATCGAGAAGTGTCCGACGATTCCGGAGCCCTTTCCGATCAGACAGCGGTCGCCGATCGAGACCACTGGGTCGGTGAGACATTCTTGACCCGGCATCATTCCGGCCGACAGCGTGCACTGGGGGCCGATCATCGTGTCGCGTCCGATCCGGATGTACTTCTCGTTGTAGAGGGTGTTGACCGGAAAACAGATCACGCTCCCCGACCCGAATCGGCCGAACAGTCGGCCGCGACGCGAGTCGGGACCGATGGCTCCGGCCTCGACCACTCGCTCCCAGACGGCGTGCACGATCGGGTGAAGAAGACGCACGAGACGGCCCCGGAGCGGGCTCATCGGGCGCGGCGGAAGTGCGGCGGGCACGGGCCGACTCTAATGAGACCACTCCACCAT
>VERK01000237.1 GCA_018882725.1 Actinomycetota bacterium
AAGGCCGAGGGCGAAGGCCGCCGCCACCAAGGCGATACCGATGGCTGCGATCACGATAGTGACGAAGGCCAGAGGTCCGCCGGGAACGTTCATGCCACCGACGAATCCGACGACGAACACCAACACGATGGGAAGAGCGGCGCGCACGAGTGCACCGGCCATCGGCCCCACCACGAGCGACCACCGCTTGGTTGGAGCCATGAGTAGACGGTCGAAGAATCCGGTCTGCATGTCGTTGATGAGTCCGAAGCTCACACCCATCGCCCCGAAACTGGCTCCTTGAACCGCGTTGAGGGGCACGTACCAGTCCATCGCGTTCGCGATTCCCGCGAACTTCACGGCCGCTCCGAAGGCTCCCGAGAATGCGATCAGTTGGAAGACCGGCATGACCATCGATGGAACGAAAGCCGCCGGCATGCGACGGACGCGAAGCATGGTGCGCCGGACGGTCGCGGCGATCACCGCCGAGGTGCTGGGTTCGTGCAACGTCGCGGTCACAGCGCCGCCAATCGCTTCGACAGTGAACGCAGACCGAACGCGATACTCACGACAGCGAGACCAAGCGGGATCAGCCAGGCTCGCCAGAACATGTCGGCGGCCAGGGGCTGATTCATGAAACCCTGCATTCCCTCCACGATGTGCGAGAGCGGATTCCAGTCGGCGACGGTGCGGTACCACCCGGTCATGTAGCGGCGCGGGAAGAAGGCTGACGACAAGAACATGAGCGCGAACACCAGGGGGAACGAACCCTGAACGACTTCGGGACTCCCGGATTTGATTGCCATGCCCGACATGAGTCCACCGATGGCGAGTGACAGGAGTGCTCCTGATCCGACGAGACCGATGAAGCCGATGGGGCCGCTTTCGATCCTCGCGCCGAAGGCCATGAAGATGATCATGAAGACCGTCACCTGAACGACTGCCACCACCATGGCGCTCCCGAGACGACCGAGAAGGATGGACGTACGCGACACAGGTGACGCGAGGAGTCGCTCGAAGAAACCTTGTTCGATGTCGGTCGCCAAGTCGCCCGCCGCCGAGGTGGATGCGAACAGCACTCCTTGCGCCACCGCACCGGCCACGGCGTAGTTGAGGAACGACGACGCGATTTCCTGAAAGTCGGGGCGCTCGGCGATGCGGCTGAAACTCGCGCTACCGAGTGCGGCGAAGAACAGAGGAAACACGAACGACGGGGTGAGGGCCGCCGGCTGACGCAGGCGCCCGAGGACGCTGCGGTAGGTGAGCCACGCGGTGTGACGGGTTGCGAGAGCGAGCGTCATTGTTTGGGAGCCTCGGCACCTTCGAGACGGTGACCGGTTGCTTCGGCGAACACGTCGTCGAGACTCGGTTCGTTGAGTTCGAGGTGTCGCACGTGAATGTTCGAGTCGTCGAGAGCGCGGATGACCGCCGCGACAGCCGACGCGCCTTCACGTAGTCCGACTCCGAGGGTTCCTTCCGACGTGGGTCGCAGATCGCCGAATCGCACCAACACGTCGCGGGCTGCTGGCGATTGAGCTTCGGCGACGTCGATCAACAACGTGGGTGCTCCGACCGCGGCTTTGAGATCACGTGGCACACCCTGGCGCACGATGTGGCCGTGGTCGATGATGGCCACCCGGTCGGCCAACTGGTCGGCCTCTTCGAGGTACTGAGTGGTGAGGAGAACCGTCGTGCCCTCGCGGTTGAGGCGACGGACCTCTTCCCACAGCGTGAGGCGGCTCATCGGGTCGAGGCCAGTGGTCGGTTCGTCGAGGAAGAGGACCGATGGTTCGTGAACGAGTGACAGAGCGAGATCGAGACGACGACGCATTCCGCCCGAATACGTGCCCACTCGACGATCGGCGGCGGCGGTGAGACCGACGCGTTCGAGAAGTTCGTCGCCGCGACTCGACGCGCGCGCCTTGGGCAAGCCGTAGAGCACGCTCTGCAGTGCGAGGAGTTCGCGCCCCGTCATGAGCGGATCGATGGCGGCGTCCTGCAGGGCCACGCCGATGGAGCGGCGAACCATGTCGGCCTGGGTGGCGACGTCGTAGCCAGCCACGGTGGCGCGACCAGCGGTCGGCTTGAGAAGTGTGGTGAGGACGCGAACGGTCGTGCTCTTGCCCGCACCGTTCGGACCCAGGAAACCGAAGATCTCGCCATCGTTCACCGTGAGGTCGACGCCGTCGACGGCCTTGACCACTTTGTCGCCCGAACCGAAGTGGCGAACGAGACCTTCGGCAACGATGGGAGGAGTCGACATGTCATTGCACGCTACAAGTTCGACCCCGCCCACCAGCTACTGCTGGTACGGAGTTACTTCTTGGCGGCGTTGATGGCGGCCCACACGCGCTGCGCGGTGCAGGGCATCTCGATGTGGCGCACACCCAAGTGAGCGACCGCATCGACCACCGCTGACTGCACGGCCGGGGTGGAACCGATGGTTCCCGACTCTCCGATGCCCTTGGCGCCGATTGCGTTGATGGGTGTGGGGGTCTCCATGTGCACGACTTCCACACTCGGCAACTCGGCCGCTGACGGGAATCCGTAGTCGGCGAGGTTCGACGTGGTGGGGTTGCCGTCGGCGTCGTACATCACTTCTTCGTACAACGCCTGGGCCACACCTTGGGCGATACCGCCGTGGATCTGGCCGTCGAGGAGCATCGGGTTGAGGACCTTGCCAGCATCGTCACACGCGACCTGACGCAGGTGCTTCACCTGACCGGTCTCGGTGTCGACTTCGACGACGGCGACGTGAGCGCCGAACGGGAAGGTCGCACCCGACACACCGATCACGTCGTTGTGTGCGAGTCCGCCATTGCCCTTCTCGGCGGTGGCGAGATCGGCCCACGACTTGGTGACCGACGGAGTTCCGGCCACGTGGAACACGCCGCGGTCCTTGTCGAGCACGACGTCGGCTTCGTTCGCTTCGAGCAGTCGAGCGGCGACGGCCTTGGCCTTCTCGGCGAGAGTTCCGGCCACCTGGAACACGGCGTTGCCGCCCTGCTGCAGTGAACGGGAACCCATGGTGCCGGTTCCGATCGGAACGAGGTCGGTGTCGCCCCACACGAGTTCGATCTTGTCGATTCCGATACCCGTCTGCTCTTGCACGAGCATCGACCACGCGGTGTCGTGCCCCTGGCCGTGCGGCGAGGTGCCGGTGTACACGACAGCGCGACCGTCGGG
>VERK01000031.1 GCA_018882725.1 Actinomycetota bacterium
GGCCTCGACGACTTGCGAGGACCGGCCGTGGCGCTCGGTCCTGAGATCGAGGCGGCTCGGGGCGAACTCCGCGAACTGAGCGCTGCGTTGGAGGACGGCGGTCGCATCCTCGATGAGCAATCACGTCCCGATCTGCGTTCGTGCCTGACGTTGCGCCTCGACGCGTCACACTTGGCCACGCGGGCCACTCAACTCGAGTTGGCGGCTCGCGGTGGGAGTGCTTACCTCCACGGCTCGGCCACGGCTCGACGCGTTCGCGAGGCGCTCTTCGTTCCGGTGCAATCGCCCACCGAAGCGCAGTTGCGCTGGGAACTCGGAGCATCGAAATGAGTCAGGTGGCCATTCGCCTCGCCGACGTGTCGATCGATCTCGGAGTCGAGCGGCATCGTGTTCTGGCCGGAGTGAATCTCGATGTCCGTCAGGGTGAAGTCCTGGCGATCGTCGGTCGAAGTGGTGTGGGCAAGAGCACTCTTCTGCGCGTGATCGCCGGCTTGATCGACACGGCCAGTGGCTCGATCGAATACCCCGACCCGGTGGGTTCGTTGCGGACCGCTCTCGTGTTCCAGGATCACCGCCTCATGCCGTGGCTATCAGCGGTCGACAACGTCGCATTTCCGTTGCGGTTGAAGAGTCACCCCGAGCGTTCACGTTCGAAGAAGGATCGGCGTCGTATCGCCCTCGACCTTCTCGAGCGACTCGACATTGCCGATCTCGCTGACCGTTATCCATCCGAACTCTCCGGAGGTCAGCGCCAGCGCGTCTCGATCGCACGGGCTATGGCTGCTCGCCCGAAAGTTCTGCTACTCGACGAACCGTTCTCGGCTCTCGACGTGGCCACCCGAACGTCGGTTCAGGACTGGATCGTCTCGCACCGGGATTCGCTCGCACCCACCATCGTCCTCGTCACTCACGATCTGACCGAGGCGCTCTACGTGGCCGATCGAATCGCGCTCCTGGCTCATTCAGATGGTGACGACCGCACTCGCGTTCCGGTGTGGAGTTCGGACGTCGCCGACCGTGACCGTGTTTCGGAGAGCAACGTTCTCGTCGAAATCGAATCGCATCTCATGACGGCATCGTCCGCCGTCTGAACCAACTCGTTCGTTTCATCTGACTCGTCAACATCCAGAGGAGTTTCCATGGCCATCTCATCCAGCAATCGTCGTGACTTCCTGCGGCTCGTGGCCGGAACCGGACTCGCCGCGACATCGGCACCGTTTCTCCTCGCCGCCTGCGGTGGCTCGTCGAATTCGACCGGCGCCACGTCCACGTTGCTCGGTTCGACATTGCCCGGTTCGACGTCGACTCTCGCCGGCACCACTCCGGCCCTCGATCTTGGTGCGGTGCGCGTGGGTTATCTCCCCATCACCGACGCGTCGCCCCTGCTCGTCGCTCACGCGACGGGGGCGTTCGACGCACAGGGATTCGACGCCGCGTCCCCCACGTTGTTTCGCTCGTGGGCCGATCTCGTGGAAGCGTTCCAGGCCGAACAAGTCGACGTGGTCCACCTCCTCATGCCGTTGGCGGTTCAGTTGCGATTCGGTGCCGGCCTTCCCGTGAAGGTCGTGGCTTGGAATCACACCAATGGTTCGGCACTCACGGCCGCCGATCGCATCGGGTCGGTGACCGACCTGGCGGGGGAGACCGTCGCC
The DNA here is from genome assembly GCA_018882725.1 of Actinomycetota bacterium. Lineage (GTDB taxonomy): Bacteria > Actinomycetota > Acidimicrobiia > Acidimicrobiales > Ilumatobacteraceae > Casp-actino8. The sequence continues at coordinate 1,653 of VERK01000031.1, forward strand.
ATTCCGTTCTGGTGGAGCATTCACAACGTCGTGTTGCAGAAACTGCTGCGGGCCAACGGTCTCACGCCGGTGATCGAGGGCGACGCGTCGAAGTCGGATGGAACCGTGAAGTTGGTGGTGCTTCCTCCGGCCGACATGGTGCCGGCGCTCGCATCGGGTTCGATCGCTGCTTTCATCGTGGCCGATCCGTTCAATGCTCTGGCCGAAGTGAAAGGCGCGGGCAAGATCCTGCGCTTCACGGGTGACGTGTGGCGCGATCACGCCTGCTGCGTGACGGTGGTGTCGGAGAACTTCTTGTCGTCGGCGCCCGACGCGGGTCAGGGTCTCGTCAACGCGTTGGCAGCCTCGCAACTCACGATCGCTGACGATCGTTCGGCGGCGGCTGCCATTCTTTCCGACGGCGGTTACTTGCCCCAGCCGGTCGAGGCGATCGAACGTGCACTCACACATTACGCGACCGAGGAGTACTTCACGTCGGGAGCGATCGTGAACAAGGAGTGGTCGTCGGAGCGCATCGGCTTCCAGCCGTACGCGTTCCCGTCGTACACCCAAGAATTGGTCACGGCGTTGAAGGACACCGTGATCGATGGCGATCGTTCGTTCCTCGACTCGCTCGATCCGGCTTCGGTACACGAACAACTCGTGGCCGATGGCCTGGCCCGCGCCGCGATCGAAGCGAATGGCGGTCTCGAGCGTTTCCGACTCGCGTCGTTCGAGCGAGTCGAGACAATCGCACCGTGAGCGCGTCCTCGCGCATCACAGCGGTGACGCGATGGTTCGTCGTTCGAGTCGTCGTGATTGCCGCGGCCATCGGGTTGTGGTGGATCGCGTCGTCGGCGATCTGGTCCGACAACCCGGTGATCTCGCGCATCGGCCCCGACGAGTCACTGCCCGCGCTCTGGAACGGACTGTTCGATGGTGATCTCGGTTCGGATCTGCGGGCGAGCCTGATTCGACTCGTGGCCGGCCTGTTGATCGCGGTGTCGGTCGGCGTTCCTCTCGGTCTTGCGCTCGGTTCGAGTCGCCTCGTCGAAGAGGCCTCCACACCAGTTGTGAACTTCTTGCGGATGATCTCACCGTTGGCATGGGCCCCGATCGTGATCGTGGCGTTCGGTGTGGGTGACGCCCCGGTTCTCTTTCTCATCGCCATCACTGCGGTCTGGCCAGTTGCCCTCGGAACCGCCGCTGGCGTGAAGGGCGTATCACCAGGGCTGAAGGAGTTGGCCGAGTCGTTGGGAGCCACGCGCTCCGAACGACTTCGATTCGTCACGTCACCAGTGGTGAAAGCCAACGTGCTCACCGCACTTCGCTTGGCCCTCGGCGTGGCCTGGATCGTTCTCGTTCCGGCCGAGATGCTGGGCGTCGACTCCGGACTGGGGTACGCGGTGCTGAATGCCCGCGATCAACTCGACTACGCCGCACTGGGCGGCGCCGTTCTCCTCATCGGTGTCACCGGATTCGTGATCGACGCGCTGTTCCGACGTGTCTTGCGTGTCGATCCCCGCACGATCTCCTGACATCAGCCATCGCCACGGGGTCACCGGGCGGTACCCTCGGTATCGACCATGACCGAGCCCGCCCCCCGACAGGGATCGCCTCGCGGTCGTCGGCCCCGACGTCGTTCAGACGACAGTCCCGCTCCGGCGTCCACGCAGCCCCTCACCTCCATCAACGTTCTGCCCCCGGTGCCCACACCCACCGGCTTCGCCGATCTCGGCGTTCCGCACGAAGTCGACGCCGGCTTGGCGGCGGCCGGTTTCGCTCAGCCTTTCGCCATTCAGAAAGAAGCCATCCCGGTCGCTCTGAAGGGGCACGACGTGTGTGGTCGAGCCAAGACCGGTTCGGGCAAGACGCTCGCGTTCGGCGTGCCGATGTTGTCGCGTATCTCCGAGCGTGCCGAACCGTTGCGTCCGCTCGGTTTGGTGCTCGTGCCAACGCGCGAACTCGCCATTCAGGTGGCCGAGGTCATCGAACCGGTGGCGCGTCATTCGGGTCGTCGCGTTCTCGCGGTGTACGGCGGAGCCAGCCGTCATCACCAAGTCGACAAGTTGAAGGACGGCATCGAGATCGTGGTGGCCACACCGTTGCGCCTCATCGACTTGTTGAAGTCCGACGAGATCGACGTGTCGGGTGTCGAAGTGGTGGTACTCGACGAAGCCGACCGTATGGCTGACGACGGATTCACTCCGCAGGTCGAATGGATTCTTCGCCGCTGCACCGGTCGCAATCAGACGATGTTGTTCTCGGCCACTCTCGATGGCGACGTCGGCCACCTGATCCGCGCGTACTTGAAAGATCCGGTGGAGGTCGCGATCGACGCGGCCACCGACACCGTGGGCACGATGCATCACTTGTGGCTCGCCGTGCACCACATGGACAAGGACAAGGTCGTGTCGGCCATCGCGCGTGGCGCGGGCAAGACGGTGGTGTTCTGCCAGACCAAGCGCGTGTGCGATCGAGTGTCCGACAATCTCCAGGCGCTCGGTGCGAACGCGGCCGCCATTCACGGTGACCTGCCGCAGCCCGCGCGCGAGAAGGCCCTGCGCCGATTCGCCGAAGGCGATCTGAAGGTTCTGGTGGCCACTGATGTGGCCGCTCGCGGTATCGACATCGACGACATCGCGGCCGTGATCCACTACGAGCCGGCCAAGGACAACAAGGACTACCTGCACCGCTCGGGTCGAACGGCACGTGCTGGTCGCGATGGCTGGGCCGTCACGCTGGTGGAGTACAACCAGCACACGCAGGTGACGATCCTTCAGCGCACGATGCGCATGCCCATCACCAAGCCGATCGAGGTGTTCAGCAACAATCCGAAGTTGCTCAGCCTCGGCGACTTCCTGACCGACTGATCAGCAGCCGTCAGGCGCCGAGCCAGGCGGGGCGCTTCTTCTCGAATGCGTCGATCTCACTCGCGTGCTGCATTGTGATGCCGATGTCGTCGAGTCCATTCAGGAAACGGTGCTGATTCTGCGGTTCCATCGGGAAGGATTCGTTCACGCCGGCGGCCGGAACTTCCACCACCAAGCGTTCCATGTCGACCACGATCGACGTGGACGGGTCGGCTTCGATGGCGGCCCACACCTTCTCGACGCTGTCGAGACCGAGGGCGACCGGAACGAGACCGTTTTTCGTGCAGTTGTTGCGGAAGATGTCGCTGAAACTCGGAGCGATCACGGCGTCGAAACCGTATTGCTGAATGGCCCACACCGCGTGTTCACGGCTCGAGCCGACGCCGAACGACGGACCGGCTACCAGGATCGACGCACCGGCGTAGCGCTGATCGTTGAGGACGAAGTCGCGATCGTCGCGCCAGGTGGCGAACAATCCGGCTTCGAATCCGGTGCGCTCGACGCGCTTCAGCCATTCGGCCGGGATGATCTGGTCGGTGTCGACATCGCTGCGGCGCAGCGGAATTCCGCGGCCGGTGAGTACTCGTACGCTCTTCATCGTTCGTCTCGTTTCGTTCGGTTCGGCAGATGTCAGTTCAGATCGGAAGGGGCGGCGAAGCGGCCCACCACTGCGGTGGCGGCGGCTACGGCGGGGGACACGAGGTGCGTGCGTCCGCCACGACCCTGACGGCCCTCGAAGTTGCGATTGCTCGTGCTCGCCGAACGTTCGCCCGGTGCGAGCTTGTCGGGGTTCATGGCCAGACACATCGAACAACCCGGTTCGCGCCACTCGGCTCCCGCTGCGGTGAAGATGGTGTGCAGCCCTTCGGCTTCGGCCTGTTGCTTCACGGCGTGACTGCCCGGGACCACCAGTGCGCGCTTCACCGAGATCTTGCGACCGGCCAGAACGTCAGCCGCCGCGCGTAGATCTTCGATTCGGCTGTTGGTGCACGAGCCGATGAACACGGTGTCGACGGCGACGTCGCGCAGGCGTTGTCCGGGTGTGAGGCCCATGTACTCGAGTGCGCGGGCCACGGTCTGACGCGTGGTGGCATCGGCGAAGTCGTCGGGGGACGGAACGTTGGAGTCGATGCTCGCGACCTGACCGGGGTTGGTGCCCCAACTCACGTGTGGTGTGAGCGCGGCCGCGTCGAGTGACACTTCCTTGTCGAAGCGCGCACCGGCATCGGTGGCCAGCGCACGCCAGGCGTCGAGGGCCTGTTCCCACTTCTTGCCCTTCGGTGCGTGTTCGCGACCTTCGAGGTACGCGAACGTGGTGTCGTCGGGAGCGATGAGTCCGGCCTTGGCGCCGGCCTCGATGCTCATGTTGCACACCGTCATGCGACCTTCCATCGACAACGCGCGAATGGCCGACCCGCGGTACTCGATCACGTGGCCGATGCCGCCGCCGGTGCCGATCTTGCCGATCACCGCGAGGATGACGTCCTTGGCCGTGACTCCGGCCGGCAGCGTGCCGTCGACGTTCACCGACATCCACTTCGGTCGACTCTGCGGAAGAGTCTGAGTGGCGAGCACGTGCTCGACTTCGCTCGTGCCAATGCCGAACGCAAGGGCCCCGAAGGCGCCGTGGGTGGCGGTGTGGCTGTCACCGCACACGATGGTCATGCCGGGAAGGGTGCGACCTTGTTCGGGTCCGATCACGTGCACGATGCCCTGACGCGCATCGCCCATCGAATACAACTCGAGTCCGAATTCGTTGGCGTTCTTGCGCAGCACCTCCACCTGCTTGGCCGAGATCGGGTCGGCGATGGGAAGGTGGATGTTCTCGGTGGGCACGTTGTGGTCTTCGGTCGCCAGCGTGAGGTCGGGGCGGCGCACCGGACGGCCCGAGAGACGCAGTCCGTCGAAGGCCTGCGGGCTGGTGACCTCGTGCAACAGATGGAGGTCGATGTAGAGCAGGTCGGGTTCGCCGGGTGCCGAGTGCACCACGTGGGCGTCCCACACCTTCTGCGGGAGGGTGGTCGGTTGGCTCATGAGTTCTCCCTCGTCCCCACCGTGAGCCTCGCGTCGGAGTCTCACATAGTGGGATAGACTTCCTGGATCATGGACATGGTATCGGGGGTCGGAGTACTCGACAAGGTCGCCACGGTGTGGCGCGCCCTCGAACGCGCGGGATCGTTGTCGTTGGCCGATCTGACGGCGGCCACCGGCATTCCGCGGGCCACGTTGCACCGCTTGGCCGTCGCCATGGAGAGCCAGGGTCTGCTCCGACGCGACCCGCAAGGACAGTTCTGCCTCGGTTGGTGGCTCGTGTCGCTCGGTCACGCCGCTGAGAACGCGTTTCCGTTGGTGGCGCTGGCCCGACCGGTCCTCGAACGCCTGCGCGACGTCACCGGCGAGAGCGTGCAGTTGTACGTGCGCGAGGCCGACGCGCGCCGTTGTGTGGTGTCGCTCGAGTCGACGCATGGTTTGCGCTGGATCGTGCCCGAAGGAGCGTTGCTTCCGTTGTCGGCCGGGTCGGCCGGACACGTGCTCGATGGTGCGCCCACCAACAAGCGCGGCTGGGTCGCAAGTGTGGGTGAGCGCGAAGCGGGTGTCGCATCGGTGAGTGCACCGGTTCGAACTCGTGACGGTGTGGTGCGAGCGGCCGTGAGTCTGAGTGGGCCGATCGAACGAGTGTCGGCCGAACCCGGCAAGAAGTACGGATCGGCCGTGGTGGAAGCGGCCGGCGCCCTGGCCGCTCTCATCGGCTGATCCGACTCCGTCACGGGCGTCGGCTGCTCACACTCGCCGCATGTCCGACACCCGTGTCACTCCCTTGTCGATCGCCGAATGGGTCGACTCCGATCTCCACGAATCTCTCGCCGAGACCATGCGCTATCGCGCCGCTCGTGTGTTCGCGGTGTGTTCCGACGGCGCGGCTCTTCAACGCGAACTGGTCGACAGCGACGCCGATCCGTATCGCTTGCTCACTCGTATTCCGGTGTGGCGTCCGGTGGATGCGCTGTGTCTCGTGATGACGGGCTGGATGTCGCGCATCGATATCGACGGTGACGACAACATCGATGGCGACGATCACCGTGACGAACTCGACGACGAACTCGACGCGATGCTCGACGACTCACGCGAACGCGTGCGCGTCACTGCGGCCGTGAACGATCAGGGGGTGTCGGTGGTGGTGCGGCGCTGGGATCTCGAAGGTCGAACCGACTCGTTCGCCGATGGCGGTGAAGGAATCTTTCCCGAAGCGTTGCGTGTGTGGTGGACGGCGTTCGACGCGCTCAGAAGGCAGCCAGAAGGTCGATGACCACGATGATGTCGGTGCTCTCGGGTAGCCCGATCTGCTGCTGACCTTCGGCGCCCCACGCCTGCTCGAACGGGATGTGCGCCTGACGACGACCGCCCACCTTCATTCCCTCGAGCGCATCCAGGAGTCCGGGCAGCGTGCCGCCGTCCTCCAGATCGAACGTCACGGGTTGCGGATCCTTCCAGGTGCTCACGATCTGCTCGCCGGTGTCGGCGCGGAAGGCGAGGAGCTGTAGCACGACGGTCATACCCGTCTTGGCAGCGGTTCCGGTTCCGTCCACCAGATCGGTCACGGCGAGTTCGGCGATGTTGTCGGTTGCGTCAACCGTGATGGCCGGCTCGTCGTCGGCTGATGTGGCGGGCACCACGGCGACCGCGTCGACCACGAACGAAATGGCGTCGCCCGCCTTGATGATGTCGCCGGCACCGGTGTCGCCGTAAGCCAGATCGGCCGGAATGTCGAGTTGACGGCGGCCGCCGGTCTTGATGCCCACGAGTCCTTGTTCCCAACCTTGGATCACCGAACCAGAGCCGAGAGTGACGGCGAACGGCGACTGGCCGAAGTTGCCGTCGAAGCGTGTGCCGTCCTTGGTGAGTACTCCCACGTAGAACACGAACACGGTGTCGCCTTCGGCTGCGGCCTCGCCGTCTCCTTCGGTGATGTCGGTGATCACCAATTCGGTGGGGAGTGCTGACGGGAGGCTGACCGTTGGCTCCTCGGCGTCGATCATCGGATCGCCGGTGGTCACGTCGACAACCGAATCGGTGGAACCGCTCGACGCGTCGTCGCCTGACGAGTCACCGCCGCACGATGCGAGAACGACGAGTGATGCGGCGACGAGTGCGGAGTAGCGGCGTGACGACATTCGGCCGAGGCTACTGCCGCGACGCCGCCCAGTCGGCTTCGGCCCGACCCAACGCGGTGCTCGGTGCACCGTTGGCGAACGGCCACAGTTCTTCGGCGATCCGTCGATAGTTGCCGGTGGCGCCGAGTTCACCGAGAATCGCATAGAGGCCGAGGTTGATGCGCTGAATGAACACGAATGCTCGTGGGACCGTGGCGTACTGCGCGATCGGACTCGAGCGATCGAACGTGTGGCGCACGATGCCCGAGGCGTACGACGGAGTCCAGGTGATCTCGCGATTCGCACGCACCGGTTCGTAGAAGCGACCGAAGTAGGTGCCCACGTCGTCTGTTTCGACCGGAGCGTCGAGTTTGAGCATGCCGGCCGTTTCGAGCACGGTCCGGAACGAGGGGATGTCGTTCTCGTAGGCGGCCGACTTCACCATCGCGATGAACGTCGTCATCTCGTCGTCGGTGAAGTGCTTGACGAGCCCGTAGTCGAGGAACGTCACGGTGCCGTCCTCGTGGAACACGTAGTTGCCCGGGTGTGGATCGCCGTTGAACTTGTGCATTCCGTAGAGGCTCCGGAACACGAAGCGGAACAACACTTCGGCGACACGGTCGCGGTATTCCTGAGGCTGCTGAAGAACCCACGACCACGGTTGACCCACCACGAGTTCGGACGTGATCACGCGTGACGTGCTGAGGGACGGAATCACGGCCGGGACCTTGATGAACGGATGTCCGCGGAACCAGTCGGCGAACGTCTGCTGATTGCGCGCTTCGATGGTGTAATCGAGTTCCTCGCGGATGCGGGTCTTGACTTCGTCGACCATCTCCGACGGATCGAGGCCGCTGAATCCCTGTTGGAGGAGGAAGCCGAGCAGATCGGCGTTCTTCAGATCGGCGTCGATGGCCGCATCGACACCGGGGTACTGAACTTTCACGGCCACCGCGCGTTCGGCGCCGGTGTCGGGGTCGACGATCACCGCGCGGTGGACTTGTCCGATGGATGCGGCCGCGATGGGTTCGGGATCCCATTCGACGAAGAGTTTCTCGGGTGGTGCACCGAGTTCGCGTTCGATCACCTCGGCCGCCAACGCAGCCGACATGGGTGGCGCACTCGACTGGAGTTGCGACAGCGCCGCGCGCAGGGGAGCGGGAAGGCCCTCGTCGAGGTAACTCGCCATCTGGCCGAGTTTCATCAACGCACCCTTCATCTGCCCGAGTCGGTCGGCCACCTGGGCGGCTGACTTCAACTCGGTTTCGTGATCGATCTGGACTCGTCGCTCGGCCGAGGCGAAGAGTTTGCGCGCCGAAGCGCTCGCGTAGGTGGCGCCGACTCGCACCCCCAACTTGGCGAGTTCGCCGTTGCGCGCCGCCATCGTTCCGCGTTTGATGGCCGACGGAAGTGGCGCACCGCGGCGCTTCCAGATCGACCAGCCGTACGCTCCGCCGACGACGAGAGCCAAAGCGCCCAGTTGCTTCTTCACGGGACCCTTCACAGGACCTTCGGTGCGCGACGCAGCACCGATTCGACGGATCCGATGATCAAGTCGGACATTCGGTCGTGATGCGCTGCGATGGCGTCGTGCTCAGCGTCGATGCGCACCGCATCGGCGTCGGGGATGCTCGTGAAGAGTTCGAGTTGGCGGTAGGCCGGAACCACCGGATCGCGCAACGTGATCACGTGCGACGTGGGAACGTCGATGTCGGGCAGCCATTCGGTGGCCGAGAACGATCCGATGGAATGTCCGGCTTCGAGAATCATGCGCCAGTCGTGTTGCGCGACCTGACTCATGGCCCAGCCGCCCCACTTCTCGGCTTTGCGCCGGAGGAACACGCGCTCGGTGATGCGTTCCTTGGTGGCGCTCGGTGTGAGACGAGCAACCGCACTCAAACCGGTGAGGCCGAGGAAGCTCATGCGCTCGGCGCGGCTGTGTCGGAAACTCCCGGCCGTGGCGCACAGAACGAGACCGCGCACGATGGGACGGTGACGGCGCCACATCAGCAGGGCGATGGGTCCGCCCATCGAATATCCGACGGGAATGACGGGGCCGAGCTCGAGTTCGTTGACGAGGCAGGCCGCATCGTCGGCGCAATCGGCCAGACGGAACGGTTTGCGCGAACGAATACCTCGACCGTGACCACGGTGGTCGAGCGCGACGATTCGGTAGTGCTCGCCGAGTCGCTCGTACGTGCCGAACCAATTGAGATCGGCAGTGGCGGTCCAGCCGTGCAACAAGAGCAACGTGGGTGAATCGTGACGTGGGCCCGGAAGTTCGCGGACGAACGTGGTGCCACGACCCGGTAATTCGATCTCGCGCCCGGGTGGGAGCGGCGGTGCCAGCGGTTCGCTCTGCAGGGTGGTTAATCCGTTGCTCACGGGAGTTCGACGCTGACGATCACGACGCTGAGCGTGTGGCCGTTGGGCGTCGTGTACGAGCAGGTTTCGTTCACGCGCTTGCCGGTGACCGCCTTGCCCAGAGCCGACTCGGGCGTCATGGTGGCGGCACCTTCGAAACGCTCTTCGTGCGAACCGAAGTAGTACGACTCGGGTTCGTCACCGTCGATCGAGAGAGTGACGAGTTTGCCCGGGCCCACGACGTCACCGTCATCGGCCTCGACGATCTCGTAGTTCTCGAGAATCGATTCGAGGTGGCGGATGCGGCCTTCCATGTGGCCCTGTTCGTCCTTGGCGGCGTGATAATCGCCGTTCTCGGAGAGGTCGCCGAGTTCGCGAGCGCGCTCGATCTTGTTGGCCACATCGATGCGGCCACGCGTCGTGAGGTCGTGGTGCTCGGCCTGGAGACGCTCGAGCGCCGTCTTGGTGAGGTGATGGACCTTCGCCATGGCACCCAGGGTAACGGTGGTTCTCGGGGGTTGAGACGGCGGACCGGGAATGGCCGCCTACTCGTGTACGCCCGTACGATGTGGCCTCTATGACGCACAAGTTGGCAGTGATCGGCGGCGACGGAATCGGACCCGAAGTGACGGCGGTCGCTCTCGACGTGGTGCGGGCAACGGGTGTCGACATCGCCACCACCGACTTCGATCTCGGGGGTGCGCGATACCTGCGCGACGGCGAGGTTCTGTCGGACGCCACGCTCGACCAGTTGCGCGCGTTCGACGCGATTCTTCTCGGAGCGGTTGGTACGCCGGCCGTGCCGCCGGGCGTCATCGAGCGCGGTCTTCTCCTCAAGATGCGATTCGAACTCGATCTGTTCGTCAACCAGCGGCCGTTCGTGGGCACCGCGCCAGGCCACACGAAGCCGCACGACTTCATCGTGATCCGCGAGAACACCGAAGGGCCGTACGTGGGTGAGGGCGGCGTGTTGCGGCGCGGAACCCCGAACGAAGTGGCCACACAGGGCAGCGTCAACACGCGGTTCGGTGTCGAACGGTGCATCCGCTACGCGTTCGAGTTGGCTTCGCAGCGTGAGCGCAAGCACGTGACCCTCGTACACAAGACCAACGTGCTCACGTTCGCCGGAAATCTCTGGGAGCGCACGTTCAACGAAGTGGCTGCGCAGTACCCGGGTGTGGGCACGGCCTATAACCACGTCGACGCGGCGTGTATCTACTTCGTCCAGGATCCGCACCGTTACGACGTGATCGTCACCGACAATCTGTTCGGCGACATCCTCACCGATCTGGGTGGTGCTGTGTCGGGTGGTATCGGTCTGGCGTCGTCGGCCAATCTCAATCCGGCGCGCACTGGTCCGTCGATGTTCGAGCCGGTGCATGGTTCCGCTCCTGACATCGTGGGTACCGGAAAAGCCAATCCGACCGCGGCGATCTTGTCGGCGGCGCTGATGCTCGACTTCCTCGGTGAGTCGTCGGCGGCCGATCGCATTCGCGCGGCCTGCGCCGAGCCGACCAGCGGTTCGACCATCGAAATCGGTCGCGCCATCATCGGTCGACTCACCCGCTGAGCAGCACTACCTACTACGCAGTATTCACAGTGCTCGGAGGCCCCGTGAGGGGATACCGTTACGGCCACTACTCGAACGGAGAAGAAGATGCCCACCCTGATCCCGACTCCCAAGATCTGGATGAACGGAAAGCTCGTCGACTGGGACCAGGCGCAGGTACACGTTCTCACGCACACGCTCCACTACGGCACCGGAGTGTTCGAGGGCATTCGTGCGTACGAGACGAAGAACGGCACGGCCATCTTCCGCCTCACCGAGCACATCGAGCGCTTGTTCCGCAGTGCGCACATCCTCGGCATGGAGATTCCGTACTCGGTTGATGAGTTGATCTCGGCCACCAAGCAAACCGTGGCCAGCACGGGCCTGGCGTCGTGCTACGTGCGCCCGATCGCCTACTACGGCTATGGCGAGATGGGTCTCAACACGTTGCCCTGCAAGGTCGACGTGGCCATCGCGTGTTGGCCGTGGGGTGCCTATCTCGGTGACGACGCACTCTCCAAGGGTGTGCGCATGAAGATCTCGTCATGGACTCGCCACGATCACAACACCATGCCCCCGGCCGCCAAGACCGTGGGCAACTACGTCAACTCGTCGCTGGCCAAGGTGGAGGCCCTCAAGGCCGGATACGACGAAGCGATCATGCTCGCGCCCAACGGTTTGGTGGCCGAGTGCACCGGTGAGAACATCTTCGTGAAGCGCAACGGAATCGTGCTCACGCCGCCGCTGTCGGCTGGAGCTCTCGAGGGCATCACGCAGAACACGGTCATGTCGCTGGCTCGCGATCTCGGTATCGACATGCGCGTCGACAACATCGCGCGCAGCGATCTGTACATCGCCGACGAGATCTTCGTGTGTGGCACCGCCGCCGAAGTAAGTGCCGTCAACTCGGTCGACGATCGCAAGGTTCCGTGCCCGGGTCCGGTCACGACTGAGATCGGTCAGCTGTACGGCAAAGTGGTGCGGGGCGAAGTGGCCAAGTACCAGTCGTGGTGCGAACTCGCCTCGTAACGAGCCCCCACCCACCGTTGTTTTGGTGAGGATTTTTTACCTGTACGGTCAAATTTTCTAACCAGAAGTCCGTTTGCGAGCGGCCAGACCGGCCAAGCACTCGAACGCCAGACGATGTGCCACGTTGACGGTGAGTTCGCTCACGTCGTAGGCCGGGGCGACTTCCACGATGTCGATACCCACCACGTCGTGTTCGAGACACAACGTTCGCACCATGCGCAGCAGATCGGCCGCGACGATGCCGCCCGGCTCGGGTGTGCCGGTGCCCGGCGCGTAGGCCGGATCGAGACTGTCGACGTCGATGGAGATGTAGAGC
>VERK01000032.1 GCA_018882725.1 Actinomycetota bacterium
GCCGTGGGCCGTTATTCCCACCCCACCAGTGGTGAAGCTCGACGGATTGCCCACCGCTCCCTCGCCGGCAGTCGAGGGCTCCTTGCCCTGACCGCCAGATCCCACCACGACCGAGTAGAAAGCACCGGGGGCCACCGGATAGTTCGACGCCTCCATGAATCCACCGGCACCACCACCGCCACCGTGACGGCTTCCGCCGCCGCCACCGCCACCGACGACGACGACATCGAGACTCGTCACGCCATTGGGAACTCTCCAGGTCGTCGAACCAACCGTCGTAAAGCGCTCGACGATGTAGCGCGTGCCATTCACCCCGATGGTTCCGTTGCCGGTGTACGACGTACGTCCACCCGTGGAAGCAACGGTATTGGTGATCGTGACATTGCCAGTGGCGGAGGTCGTGTTCACGTTGCCAGCGGTGTCGCTGAACGTTCCGCTCCTGACGGTGACCGTTCCCGTACCACCACTCGACGTGAAGGGTGTGAACGAGACCGTGTACGAAGTGCCGCTAATTCGGGTGAAGTTCGACAGTGTTCCGAGAGAGGCGGTCAGATCGTCGATTGTGAGATTGCTCGATGATTCGTCGAGCGTGATGCTGACGGTCGCCGACGATCCGGTGTTCACCGAAGCCGACGACACCGAGGGAACCGGTGGAATTCCATCGGCTGGGCTGACCGAACTACTCGCCAATGATGTCTCGGTGCTCAAGTCGCTGAACGTCGCCCGAACGGTGAACGTGTACGAGGTTCCGTTGGTGAGTCCGGTCACGGTGCAGGTCGTGGACGGAGAGTTGACCGTACAGGTACGACCCTCTGGACTCGACGTTGCGGTGTAACTCGTGACCGTGCCACCCAGGGGGGCTGACCAGGAGACCACGATCTCTCCCGGACGAGCAGGGTTCGCCCGAGCGCCGGTCACGTTGCGCGGCGCGTTGCTCACGAGGGCCGTTACCTCCGCAGAGGCGATTCCAGAGAACGACCCGACAGCGCCCCAGTTCTCCGAGTACTCGACGAGGTATCCAGCCGATGAGCCCGCCCCCGAGGTTGCGGGGGCCCCGTAATCGTTCCAGCAACTTCCTCTCGGACTACCCCAGTTGGTCACCGCAAAGTCTTCGCCGGGGCTCCAATCATTCGGCTCTCCAGAACACCACTTCGCATACTGCCCAGAAGGGCTTGAGCCGTTGGCTACTCCGTTCCAGAAGTTCACACCGGCTTCGGGTCCGTCCCCCCACACCCACCTTCCCTCCTGGGAGACATCGTTGGCTCCAATCCAAATGTTCCCGGCCGATGTGTTGTTGAAGACGAAATCTTGTTCTTGGGTACTTGTGATTGTCACCAAGTAGCCGCGAACTCCGAGATAGGTCTTGGTTCGGGCCGCCGTGTCAGCGGACGACCCAGTGAAGGAGCCCGAAACAAACTCGTAATAGTGATCATTGATCGGGTTGTAGAAGAGATTCGGGTTATAGACCGAAGCGGTGACGCGAATGGTGATGCCCCCCTTCGTACTTCCGGTCGTGACCGCCATAGCGGCCAAGGCAGCATTGGCATCCGCTTGCGAGCCCCTGAAAGTGATCTGAGTCTTTCCGCCGGTGAAGTTGTACCCCGTTCCAGCAGTAAGTCCAGTCGTCACGGGGAGCGTGAACGTCGTTCCAACTGGTGGATTGACGAATCCGATCGACACGTCGACCGTGTCGCCCGAAGCGAAACCAGACAGAACGAAGTCTCCAGGATCCTGGTTCGCGGTGTTGAGCGAAAAAGTCGGCGCGTTTGGCGCGGTCACCACACCACCTGAAGCTTGTGCTCGGATCAGACTGAAGAGCCACGCCACAACCACGAAGACAGGTACAAGAAGCAAACATACGAGGAGACTCGCCAAGATGCGCGAAAGCACGCGCGGGCGCGCGAAGCCTCCAACATTGCCCACTGTCGTGTCCTCCAGCCCCGGATTTCCGACTACTCACTTGACCGCTCGTCCCGTGTCCGTTTGCCCAGACGGGAGGAAGCACGACAAATATAGGACGAATCGTCGTAAATCGCAAAGGTCAGTTGGGGGACCTCGCTATAAGACGGTGATGAACAGGCCCGGTGGCAAGAACCGATTGGCGGTTCAGCCGGTGGTCGTGGTGGTGGCCGCAGCAGCCGGACTCGCCGACGGCAGAGCACCCGGCAACAACTTGCCGGCCAGGTCGGTTCCCAGGAGTACCACCACGGTGGCCTCGCCCAGGTCGCCCGATTCCACCGGAGGCGGCGACGCAACCGGTTGCGTCGCCACGCCACCGAGCACCTCGGCCACTGCCGCGGCACCAGTCTCGAATCCAGGCACGTAGAACACCACGGTCACTGTCTGCTTGCCCACGGTCTCAGCGGCGTTGGTGGCGGGCTGAACCACCACGAATCCCTCGGCTTGCAACGCGGTACTCATCTGACCGGCGCTTCCCGAGATACCCGACGCGTTGGCCACCAACACCTTGTAACCCGTGCGCGGCAATGTGGTGGTGTCGATGGGCGGCAACGTCACGTCGGTACCGGTCACGTCGGTATTCACGGGCTGCGTCTCCACCGGAGCCGACACGTCCCCACCGTCGCGATCGCGATTGATGTCGCGCAGAATCAGGAAACCGAGCAGAACGGCAATGGCCGCCACGATGATGCCGAGGGTGGTGGAAACACCGACCCCACCCGACGATGCGGGGCGGGCGGTGCGGGATCCGGTGGGCTGCTCGTCACTCATGCTTCCAGGCCTCCCGATTCCGAGGCGCCATCGAGGCGCATCTGCCGACGACGTTCACGAGCTCGCTGCAGGCGGCGAACCACGAGGGGATCGTACGCCAGGGCATCGGGTTGGTCGAGAAGACGGTTCAAGTCGGCGTAGTACTCGTCGGCCGAACAGCTGAACCGCTCGCGGAGCATGACGTCCTTGACGCCGTCCTCGGTCCACCAGCCCCGCTCGAAATCGAGGATCGCCTTCTCTCGTTCGGTCAGGGCCATTGGTACAGCCTGCCCGTTCGGGACTCAGGTTTACAAGCACCCCCACCGAAACGACCCTGATCATCGGACACAACTACCCTCGACGTCGTGACCAGGGTGAACCGTCCCTTCGTGATCGGCGTAGCCGGTGGCACCTGCTCGGGCAAGACAACGGTGGCCGAACGGCTCGTCGACCTCGTGGGCACCGATCGATTGGCCCTCATTCGTCAGGATGCCTATTACATCGATCGCACTCACCAGGCGTTCGACGATCGCGCCCGCGCGAACTACGACCATCCGGACGCCTTCGACTGGGACCTCATGAACCAGCAACTCGCGGCGTTACTGGCTGGCCAGACCATTCCCCTCCCCGTGTACGACTACGCCGACCACAACCGTTCGAAGGATGTTGTCATGGTGGCCCCGGCACCAATCGTGGTGTTCGAAGGGATCCTCGCTCTGTACGACGCCTCGCTGCGCGACCTGTTCGATCTGAGCGTCTTCGTCGATACCGATCCCGATGTTCGACTGATCCGACGGTTGCAGCGCGACGTCCGCGATCGCGGCCGCACACCCGACAGCATCATGAATCAATACATGACGACCGTCCGACCGAGCCACATTCAGTTCATCGAGCCGAGCAAGCGCTACGCCGATGTGATCATCCCGGAGGGCGGCCACAACGATCGCGCCCTCGACGTATTGCTGGCTCGCATCTCCAGCGCCATCGGCTGAAATCTGGAGCCGGGTGTGGGGATTGAACCCACGACCTACCGCTTACAAGGCGGTTGCTCTACCACTGAGCTAACCCGGCGACTCGTCCGAGGCTAACGACGATGCCGGGCGACTTCATAAGTCGCCAGAGCCGCGGCCGTCGACACGTTCAGCGAACTCAGTCGACCGCGCATGGGGATGCTCACGATCACGTCACAGCGTTCGCGCACGAGGCGCGACAGGCCCGCGCCTTCTGCGCCGAGCACGAGGCAGATCCCTTCGGTGGCCAGATCGCCGAGGTCGAACAGCGACTTGTCGGATGCGTCGTCGAGACCAACGACCCAGATGCCGACGTCGCGCATCTTCGCGAGTGCCGTCGGCAATCCGCCCACGAGGGCCATCGGCACGTGCTCGCACGCACCCACCGATGCCTTGGCAGTGGTAGGTGTGACGTGCACCGAACGGTGGCGCGGAAGAACGACCCCGTCCACACCGGCGCCGTCACAACAACGCAGGATCGCCCCGAGGTTGCCCGGGTCGGTCACGCCATCGACAGCAACCAGGAACGGGGCGCGACCAGGTCGACGCTTCACGAGTGCGTCGAAGTTCACGGGCATGAGCGCATCGGCTCGCGCGAGCACACCTTGTGGTGCCTCGCTACGCGCCGCGTAGTCGAGTTTCTTACGGCTCACTTCGACGACCGGAACCCGGTTGGCCCGCGCCAACTGCACGATGTCTTCCACCACTTCGCTGGTGTCACGCTCGCTCGCGACCCAGACCTCGTGCACACGTCGCTTGCCGGCAATCAAGAGTTCGCGTACCGCCTGGCGACCTTCGATCTGAGTGCCACCCAGATCATCACGCTCATCGGACTTCTTGTCACGTGACGAACCGAGAGCGGTGGCCCGACCGCGCTTGTCGCCGGAACCGCGCCTGTCACCGCGATCGGACGAACTACTCGGCTTCACGGCACCGGTGCGTCCGGCGCCGCGAGACCGAGGAGCGCCCGACGGTGCGCCACCGGTACGACGACCGCGACCCGCTGCACCCTTGGGTTGGCCACTACTCGGGCGGCCCCCACCAGAGCGCGAGGCTCCCGAACGTCCACCGGCCGGGCGACGCGCGGCCATCAGCCGACACTCCCCGAGCGAAACACGACGGCACTCGCCCAACACGCGATGCCTTCACGACGACCAAGCGCGCCGAGGCCTTCGGCCCGGCGTCCCTTCACCGTCACAGAAGCCCCCACCGTGGACGACAACTTCTGCTGCATCGCATCACGATGCGGTGCGAGCTTGGGTTCTTCGCAGACCACACTGCAATCCACGTTTCCGATCTCCCAACCTTGCGCGCGCACCTTGCCCACCACGTCAGCGAGCAGAGCAATCGAGTCGGCACCTTTCCACTTCGGATCGGTGTCGGGATAGTGCTGGCCGATGTCGCCGAGGCCGGCCGCGCCGAGCAACGCGTCGGCGACTGCATGGGCGATCACGTCAGCGTCGCTATGACCATCGAGTCCGCGAGCTCCGTCGAATCGCACACCACCCAAGATCAACGCGCGTGAGGAATCATCGGTGAAACGATGAACGTCGAAACCCTGGCCGACACGAACCGCGAAACCACTCATCGACGTGCTCCGCTCGACTTCAAGTACTCGCGGGCCCACACCAGATCTTCCGGAACGGTGATCTTGCGATTGTCGAGTTCACCGGGCACCACTACGACGGTACCGCCCGTCAACTCGACGAGTGATGCATCGTCGGTACCGTCGATCTCCGGAACGTAGGCGCGCCGCAACACGTCGGCGCGAAACGCCTGAGGGGTCTGTACGGCCACCAACGTGGCGCGGTCGGGAGTCGCGGTCACGCGCGGAATCACAGCCGGAACGTCGTCGCCTGACAGACCAAGCCCTTTCGACTCGACCACTTCGATCGACTTCACGGTGTCGGTGACCGGCAAACCCGGTACCGCTCCGTCGGCGCCAGCGAGCACGGCGTCGATCACCGAGCGATACAACGACGGTGACGCGAAGGGCCGCGCCGCGTCATGAACCAGGACCACGGCCGCATCGGCCGGAACCGCCGCCAGGCCGTTTCGAACGCTCGCGGTGCGCGTGGGTCCGCCCGCAACACCGCCTTCACGCTCGGCGTCCTCAGCGGGAACCACCACGACCACGCCATCGCTGCACTGCCGAGCCACGTCCACCGACAAATCGAGGACCCGACGACCGCCCAACTCCTCGAACTGCTTCAACGAACCGAACCGACGACCCGATCCACCTGCGACGACGATGGTCCAGACCGGTCCGCGAGAAAAACCCGAGCCGGAGTTCGCCATATTCGTGGAGGGTAGTACCGTTCGGGCCAATGGCCTACGAAGACGTCCTCGCGAAGACCGACTTCTTCGGCGAAGCGCCGAGCGACGAAATCGCCCGCATCGCCGCGACCGGTCGCAAGCGCGTCCTGTCGCGTGGCGACCATCTGTTCGAAGCTGGCGAAGAAGCCGAGTCGATGTATATCGTGCTCAACGGCCGCGTGGCCATCGCCATCGCGAACGAACTCGATAAGCGCGAGAGCATGGTCGCGCTCATGGAAGCCGGCGATCTCTTCGGCGAGATGGGACTCCTCGACAGCGGTCCGCGTTCGGCCATGGCCCGCGCGATCGAGCCCAGCGAAGTTCTCGAAATTCCGTACGACCCGGTCGAGCAACTGCTCGATGGCAACCCGCGCGTTCTTCGTGGTGTGGTGCGCATGCTCGCCGAGCGCCTACGCGTGATGGACGGCGCACTCGCCGACTCGGTCTTCCTCGACGTGACCGGCCGCACCGCCAAGCGACTGCTCGAACTGGCCGGACCGGCCGACGAGTTCGTTCTGCCTGTCACCCAAGAAGAACTCGCCGGAATGGTCGGCGCGTCACGCGAACGTGTGAACAAGGCGATCAGCAGTTTCATCCGCCTCGGCTGGATCGAACAGCACGAGCGTCGCTACAAGATCATTCTGCGCGACCGCCTCGAACTCCGCGCGCGCTAGTCAGCCACCGGCTAGCCAGTTCTTCGCCCGCTCGAACGCATCACGTGCGTCATCGGGTCGATGTGTTGGCCGGGATGCATCGTGAGCGAACCCGTGCTCAGCTTGCGGGTAGAACGCCACTTCCACTCCAGTCGTTCGCAGTTCTTCCACTTCGGGCACGGGCGTCCACTGATCGTTGCCCCCGATCACAGCCAGAACGTTGGCTGCATAGGGGCGCTGGGTTCCCCCGCCGCCGCGCTTCAGGATGTCGAGCGGGCTCTCGTGGCTCTCGCTCTTCCACGCGTCGGGTGTGGTGATCATTCCGTAGAACGACACGATGCGTTCGAAGAGCGGTCGGCCTGAACGTTCGAGTTGCGATGCCTTGAAGCAGTACATGCCGCCCATGCAGAAGCCGATGAGGCCGACCGACTCGCACTCGGTCGCGGCGGCCGCCTCAGCGAGGTCACGGAACTTGTCGGTGTCGCGCAGAGCCCTCACAGCGGCGAAGCGCGTGTCGGGATTGGTCCCGAGATCCGGAAAGTCGCGGGCCGGAAAGGGTTCGATCGCGATGGTGGTCGTTCCCCACTCCGACGCGAACCGCTGCACGAGATCGTCGAACAGCGGCCGCATTCCCCAGATGTCGGGAATCACCACGAGTCCGCGTGTCGCACCATCGACACGCACGATCTCGGCTTCGGTTCCGGATGGCAGAACGACGCGCATGTGCCGATCTTGTCAGGGTGCATCAACCGGTTCGATCATCTGCACCATGTCGATCACGGTTCCGCGATCGACCCACAGACCTCGTCCCACCGCATCAGGCACCATCGACTCAGGTGAGGAGAAGAGGCCGAGCAGATCTGCATCGTCGTGAGCACTTCGCCCGAGCAACAGCCCCGACCGAGCACGACGAATCATGGCCATCCAATGATCCGGTCGGGCGCGCAACGTGGCCGGGTCGATGCTCGCCACGATCATCAAATCCCCGCGAAGAGCCCGACCGATCACCGCTGAATCGACATCCATCCGATCGGCATCATCGATCGTCATCACGTCACGGCCGAGTTCACGGCACGCATCGGCGATACGGCGCAGTGCCCACGATCGACCCGTTCCACGCGGTCCGAGCACACCGAACACCCCCGATGCCGTCATGGAGTCGACGGGAACCACCATCGGCTCGAGTCGACGAGCACACACCGCGACGACCGATCGCGGCTCGTCGGTGGACGCGACGAAGGTGGGCAGGGTTCGCACGGCTTCGATTGCAGCATCGTCAGCCGACACCCGAGGCATTCGTGCGATCTGCACCGTTTCCGAGGTTCCATCCATCGTCACCACGAATCGCCCCGGGCATTCACCGTTAGCCCGCCATATCTGAGCGACCCGAGTTGCGAGCGACGGAGGCAGACCGGATGCCCGCGACACCGTGACACACGTTCGCCTTCCCGTGCCCCGGTCAACCAATCGTTCGACGCGTTCCCAGAGGGTGAGCAGTCTTCGGTCGGACATCGTCTGGCTTCGCCACACATCGGCATCGTCAACAACGAGCAACGTGTGACGGTGCGCATCCACTGCATCGAGGGTTCGCTCCACGCGTTCGTGGTCATCGAAGCGGGCTACTCCGAGCAACGATTCAGCCGGGAGGAGAACAGAGATAGCCGATGGATCGGCCGAGATCACCGCGATTCGTCCATCGGTTTCATGACTCAGCCACGTCCGTGCAAACACCGCAGCAGCATTCGTCTTGCCCAGCCCGCGTGTTGCCTCGATGATCACGTCAGTGGTGGTGATTGGCGCGAAGTCGCTTCGCTCATCGGACCCGGGCGCGACATCGACGAGTCCACATCGCAGCGGTGATTCGGTGTCGTAGTCGACGACAGCTGGCAGCGGTGAGGTCCACGGGGCCGAGGGAATCTCCTCGTCGGTCCACGCTGCACGGACGCTGTCCACCACGGCGAACAAGGACTGCGACGTGTCGGCACATTGAAACACCACTGGCTCATCGTGACCCACGCGGACGATGGCTCGTCCGGGGCTGCGGCGCGGCAGGAAGTGTGCGTCGGGAACCCCCACCACGTCCATCGAGTCGGCGCGCGACTGCAAACGCAGCGCGATGCGTACCGACGAGTTGGCGAGCAGATCGGCTGACAACGTCTGACCGCCTCGTTGCGTGGCCACCACCAAGTGCACCCCCAGACTGCGTCCGCGTTGCGCAATGTCCACGAGTGACGCCACGAACGCAGGCACATCGGCCTGCAGGCGAGCCAACTCGTCGATCACGATCACGAGCCGCGCGAGACCACTGCGACTCGCGTCGGACACCCCCGCCTCACGGAGCACGCGCTCACGACGGCGCAGTTCGGCTTGCAAGCCCGCCACCACGCGATCACCGAGATCGTCGTCTAGATCGGTGAGCAAGCCGATCACGTGTGGCAAGTGCGCGCACGCATCGAACGCTGCCCCACCCTTGAAGTCGATCAACACGAACTGCACGTCGTTCGGTGAATACGCCACCGCCAAACTCAGAACGAGGGACCGGAGCATCTCACTCTTGCCCGATCCCGTCGTACCGACCACGACGGCATGCGGACCGTCGCTCACCAAGTCGAGATCGAATCGCCCGTCAGCCGCCCAACCCAATCGAGCGATCAACTCACCTCGCGAACCACTCGATGCGCACCGCTTGATCCACGCCGGTGATACCGCGCCATCGGCAGGCCATCCGTCCCACAGATCGGTCCAACGAGTTCGAGAGGGCAGGGTTCCATCGTGCGAATCGGGGTCTGTCCACGCGGCGAGACCGTTGACGAGTGGCGTGGCCGCGTCACGCGACAGCGAATCGACGATCAACTCGGACGACGCGAGGTTCACGATCGACGAGCACTCTTCCGGAAGTGAGCGGTGCTCACGGGCGATCACCACGAGAGAGGCCCGACCTTCGCGCACCAGCCGACGCCATGGTGAATGACGCACGGCCACGTCGTCGGGTGACGTGGCAACGAAAAAGGTGTGCCGCGCATCCGGCATCTCCGCGGTGATGTGAGGAAGCTCACCGAGATCGCCGAGATCGACATTCGTCGATCCGATGAACAACACAGACAGATCGGAAGGTCCGATGCGACAGGCGGCCCGCAACACCATTGCTCGTACGGAGCCGATTGCAGTGGTCACGTCGTTCGATACGACACCCACGATCGCTCCCGGACCGATGTCGACGATCGTCGGTGCCAGGACGGAGTTGTTCTCGTCATCGGCAAGATCGTCGATCGTCCAACCGATCGCGATCTTCCACACGTCGTCATCACCGGGACGGCCAGCCCAGAACCAGTCGTCGCCCGTTGCGACGATCTCAGCAAGACGATCGAGGCCAGGGTGACGCAGTTGTTGCTGGATCACCACGCATCGCCGATGTGCTTGTGCGGCACGGGCATTCGCTCGCTCCACATCGTTCACCTCACCGTGCCATCGGCTCACCGCGCGTCGGTGCGACACGCGAGCCGTCGACCAGGTGATGACGGCCACAGCCAAAGCAGTCACCCCGAACAGTGCGATGAGCGGTTGACCCGTGATGACCGACACCACCAGGCCGACCGCCGCTCCGGCCACCATCGTCGACCACTGCGGCGGCCGCGGCGAGCTCGGCCGAGTGGGTGCTTCGAGAAGCGTCGGCGGTGCGAGAAGCGGAACCGCGGCGCGCGGCGGGCGGTGACGCACACGTCGAGCAGTTGTGGCCACGCCACGAGGCCGGGCGACCGAGCAGCGCTCGAGTCGCAGGATCGAATTGGCCACGACGCACACCATCGACTCGCGATCGCGCGAGATCACTCGCACCTCACCCATGGCTGGTGTCGCGTCGAATCCATCGGGACGCAATGTGAGGCTGGCGTGATACGCGGCCAGACCCGGATCGTCGAGCGACACCGCAGCGTTGGGTGATCGGCCCACCATCCAGGTGCCGAGAGGGAGAGCGAACGAACGGCCGGCGGCCGGGCCGCCGCCCACGTGAATCGAGATCGTTTCCGGGGAAGTCATGGCCCGAGCCGACCGCACGACTCTCACCGCAGGTCTCACCGCACGTCGCCGCGCTCGCCGTGGAGACCCCCGGTGAGGGCTCGGGTGTCGAGTGCGGCCATGAACACACACGACACCCATGCCCGCGCCCGCCTTCGTTCTCTCGGATACGAACCGGGCGTCGATCCCACCTGCACTCGCCTGCCAACAGCGACTCGTCTATGGCTCGAGTGGAACGACATCTCCGGCCGGCGCCGCAACGTGCTCCGAGCCAACACCTGGAACCTTCCCGGCGAACCGGTTCATCATCTCGACGAAGTCCTCGACCGTTCGGGTTACGCCCAGGACGTGAAGAGTCTCGAGTGCGATGCCTACTTGTCGCAGTTGGCGGCCCTGGCCAAGACCGATGAACTCGCCTGCCGCATCGTGGTCCAGCGAATTCTGCCCGGCATCATCGCCGTGGCCATCCGGCGGGGCCGCATCGTCGACGGCGGCGCACCACAGGCGCTCGACGACATGGTCTCGGCGGCTTGGGTGGTGATTCGTAATTACCCGATCGACCGTCGACCCCACTGCGTGGCCGCCAACATGCTGCGCGACATCGAATATCTCGCCTTCGTGCGCGACACCCGCTCGAAGCGACATCGCACCGAGATGCCGAGCGACAACACCACGATCTTGTCGATCGGAACGTCGTTCAACTCCCGTAGCGGATCCACCGCCTTCGGCGTGCTGGTTGCCCCCGAGTCGAATGATCCCACCGCCGACGAAGCCGAGTTCGGCTGCATCATGGAAACACTGCGCGAGCGCGGACTGAAGCCGATCGACGAAGTGGCGATCCGCGAGATGCTCACCGACTTGCAGAGTCCCGACTCGGCACGACTGGCCGGTATCTCGCCTCGGGCGTTGCGCGATCGCCGCCACACCGCGATCAGCCGCGCCCGCGAACTACTGGGCGTCGAAGTCAGCGCCTGAGACGCAAGCTGTTCGACACCACGAACACGCTCGACAGCGCCATCGCCAGTCCGGCGAGCACCGGGTTCATCAACCCGGCCACGGCGAGCGGCAGTGCAGCGACGTTGTAGGCGAAGGCCCAGAACAAATTGCCGCGAATGGTGCGCAGAGTGCGACGGCTCAATCGCAACGCGTTCGGCACCGCACTGAGATGACCGCTCACGATGGTGAGATCGCCAGCTTCCATCGCAGCATCGGTGCCGGTGCCCATCGCGATTCCGAGGTCGGCGGAAACCAGTGCAGCCGCGTCGTTCACACCATCACCCACCATGGCGACGGATCGGCCCTCGGACTTGAGGCGCTCCACGACGGCCAACTTGTCGGCGGGCAGCACGCCCGACATCGTGTCGGCCGCGTCGATGCCAACCTTCGATGCAACGTGATGGACAGCGCCTTCAGCATCACCCGACACGATCATCGGCTTCACACCGAGTTCGCGCAGAGCGGTGATGGTGTCACGGGCTTCGGGGCGCGGCTCGTCGCGTACGACGAAGCGAACGACCGGCTCGTCGTCGATGAGAGCGTCGACAACGGTTCCGGTCGAGCGACCCGTCGCTGCCCGTCGAATCGCCACTCGACGAGACTCCCCGTCGATCGTGACGACACCCGACACGCCAACACCGGGTTCGTTAACGAACTCGCTCACGGCCGTGGCGGCGATGGCAAGGTCGTGGTTGTCGAGGTGTCGGCGCACACCTGCGACGATCGCCCGAGCGATGGGATGTTCGCTGTTGGCCTCCACCGAGGCAATGGCCGCCAAATGCTCCCCCGACACCGAATCACTCAACGCTTCCACCTGAGCCAAGGTCATGACACCAGTGGTGAGAGTGCCGGTCTTGTCGAGAACCATCGTGTCGATGGCTCGGGTCGCTTCGAGAACGTGGGCACCTTTGATGATGATGCCCTCGCGCGCGGCGCGACCAGTGCCGACGAGAAGGGCCACCGGCGTGGCCAGCCCGAGAGCGCACGGACAGGCGATCACGAGAACCGAGACCGCGGCTTGGAACGACCGCTCGCTGTCTCCGGTTGCGATCAACCAACCGACGAGCGTGCTGACGGCCAACACGATCACGATCGGGACGAAGACCGAACTGATGCGATCGGCCAGACGTTGAACCGGGGCCTTGCCATCTTGGGCGCGTTCGACCAGACGAGCCATCTGCGCGAGCACAGTGTCTCGCCCAACACGAGTGGCGCGAACGAGGAGTCGGCCCGACGTGTTGACGGTTCCACCGGTGACCGAGTCGCCCAACTGAACGTCGACCGGCGCACTCTCGCCCGTCACCATGCTGCAGTCGACCGCACTCGATCCGTCGACCACCAGACCGTCAGCGGCCACGCGCTCGCCCGGACGAACAACGAATGTTTCACCGACACCAAGCGCGCCGATCGGAATCTCCGATTCGACACCGTCGCGCCACAGTGTTGCGTGGCGAACACCAATGGAGGCCAGTGCTCGCAGTGCGTCGCCCGCTCGCCGACGTGAACGCAGTTCGAAGAATCGACCGGCCAAGATGAACGCGGCGAGCGTGGTGGCCACTTCGAGGTAGATCTCGTGATGAGAACCACCCATCGCGCCGTGCGCGTGCCCGTCGGTCGAGCGCGGCAGCAGGCTCATCGACATCCGCATGCCGATCTCGCCCGCGCCACCCCACACCAGCGCCCACACACTCCATACGATCGACGCGATCACTCCGAGCGACACGAGTGTGTCCATGGTGGTCGCACCGTGGCGGGCATTACGCCAGGCCGCCTTGTGGAACGGCCAGGCCGACCACGTGACCACGGGAGCAGCCAAACCGAGACACACCCACTGCCACCCGTCGAACTGCGCGGGTTCGATCATCGACAGCACCATCACCGGGAGCGCGCCGATGACGGCGACCACGAGACGCCGGCGGATGTCGGAGAGATGGGCCGCCGTCGCGATCTCCGTGGTGGACTCGCCTCGGTCGGTCGATGTCGGCACCGCTCCGTACCCGAGATCTTCGACGGTCGACACCAGTCGTTCGACACCGGTCGCTGTCGGATCGTCCACGTGCACGGTGGCTTTCGACGTGGCGTAGTTGACCGTCGCAGTCACGCCATCAATGCGGTTCAACTTCTTTTCGATTCGCGCCGCACAAGCGGCGCAGGTCATCCCCGTGACAGCGAGGACGATCGGCTCGTCATGAGCCGTAGCC
>VERK01000238.1 GCA_018882725.1 Actinomycetota bacterium
GTTGTAGTACGGAGCCACGACGAGGACGCCGGCCGCACCCAACTTGGTCGCTTCCTTGGTCATGTGAATGGAATGCAGCGTGTCGTTGGTTCCCGATCCGGCGATCACCGGAATGGTCACGGCTTCGATCACCGCGGCGAAGAGCGACAGGCGTTCGTCGTCGGTGAGCACCGGGGCCTCGCCGGTGGTGCCGGCGATCACGAGACCGTCGTTGCCGTTGTCCTCCAGCCACCGGGCGAGACGTCGCGCGCCGTCGAGGTCGAGATTGCCCGACGCGTCGAACGGCGTGACCATCGCGGTGATGACCTGGCCGAAGCGAGCCATCAGAAACTCCCTTCCGCCGAGCGATCGATGCCCTGCGTGAGAATGAGGTCTTCGTGCAGTTCCATCCACACGTCGTGGAACGAACCGCACATGACACCCGTGAACATGTTCTGCTGACCCTCTTGAACGAGTCGACAGGTCGCGTCGAGTCGTGGTGCGTACGGGGTGAGGCGGCCGAGGACCGCGGCCATGGCCGACACCACCGGCTGTGCTTCGGCATTGAGATCGACTAGCCGGCCGATGACCTTCTTGTCGTATGCGGCATCGGAATGATCGTTCGGAGCGCCGTCGCGCAATTGCCAGTCGCCGCACAACGTCTTGAAGGCGGTGTTGAGTTCGAGGAACCCGTGATAGTGGCTCTGCAGTCCACCCAGGTCGACACCACCGAGGTCGGCCGCCAGCAGTTCGGGGTGGGCGGCCTTGCCTTGTGGCGTGAGTTGCCACAACGCACGCGCCTCGCGGAACATCGCCAACTCGGCCGCCGCCATCTGACCCAGATGCGACTCGATCTCGGCGCCGTCGAGAGCCGTCATGTCGACGAGAGTCTCGACCTTGGCGAACCCTTTGATCCGCAGGGCGTGATGCGTGAGGAATCGAGGATCGGAGGCGCGTGAACTCGACATGAACGCCGATCGTAGTGCGCCCACTCCGCGAGTTCCCGACCCGCTTCGGCGCCCTCCGGTAGGGTCTCGCCGTGGCCCCGATCAATGTGGTCGTCCTCTTCGGTGGCCGTTCGGCCGAACACGACGTGAGTTGCGTGACGGCAGCCCATGTTCTGCGCGCGATCGATCGCACCCGCTACTCGGTCACCGCCGTCGGGATCGATCGTGACGGTCAGTGGCAATTGGCCGAGTCGGCCATGCGCGAACTCGAGGCCGGCCGCGTACCCGATCGACTATCCGCCGACGGTCTGCCGGTGTCGTCGGCCCCGGTTCTGCAAGCCGCCGCCGCCAGAGGCCGCGCCGTGATCCTGCCTCTCTTGCACGGCCCACTCGGCGAAGACGGAACCGTGCAAGGACTCTGCGAACTCCTCGACCTTCCGTACGTGGGTTCCGGAGTCCTGGCGTCGGCGGTGGCCATGGACAAGGTGATGGCCAAGGACGTGCTCGCCCGCCACGGGGTTCCGCAACCGCGCTACGTCGGACTGCACGTGGACGAAGTGTCGCCGTCGCGTCTCGACGCCATCGCGCGCGATCTCGGCTATCCGATGTTCGTCAAGCCCGCCAACATGGGCTCGTCGATCGGTGTGAGCAAAGCCCGCGATCGCGACGAGCTGTCGACCGCGATCGCCTTCGCCTCGTCGTACGACGAGATGTTGATCGTGGAGGAAGGTGTGCCCGGTCGCGAGATCGAAGTCGCGGTGCTCGGCAACCGCTCGCCGCGGGCCAGCGTTCCGGGCGAGATCGTGCCGGGTAACGAGTTCTACGACTACGAGGACAAGTACGTCACCGACGGAGCCCAGTTGCTGGTTCCGGCACCGCTCGACGCCGGAGCAGCGGCGGAGGTGCAGCAATTGGCCCTCGACATCTTCCGCATTCTGCGCTGCGACGGTCTGGCCCGCGTCGACTTCTTCTACGACGAAGGTGGTCGCGGATTCCTGTGCAACGAGGTCAACACGATGCCTGGTTTCACACCGATCTCGATGTACCCGAAACTGTGGCAGGCCTCGGGAGTGTCGTACGCCGAACTCATCGACCAGCTGATCGACTTGGCTTTCGAACGTCACGCCCGACGCCGACGCAACACCGCCCGCTGACGAGAATCACGTCGCGAGGGCTGAGCGCAAGAACGCCACCAACTCGTCGCGCAGACGACGCAGACCCGCGATGTCGGCGTTCCAACCGACCACGCGCAATGCCTCGGGTTCGGTCGCGATTCCGGTGACGGTGGCGTAGGCCAGTGCGATCACGAGCGACGGATCACCGCGGCGCAAGCGACCCGCACTCATCTCCACCTCCATCCACCCCACCGCTCGGTCGACGAGCGGTCGCAACGTGTCGGTGAACCGTTCGGACGCATCGGCCGGAAGACGGCTGATCTCGCGAACGAGCCCGAGCAATGCCGGCCGGCGCACGGCCGGACGGAACACGGCCTTGACGACAGCCTCCAAGCGGTCGAGGGGATCGTCGGGTGCGGTGCGAATGGCCGCTTCCACGACCACGGCCAGATCGGCCGCCGTACGGGCCAAGACCTGCTGAACGAGGTCGTCCTTGGACGGGAACCAATAGAGCACCGTCTGCTTGGCCACCCCCACCTCGGCGGCGATCTGGTCGAGGCTCACGGCCTCGAAACCCCAGCGTCCGAACAGGTCGGTCGCCCGCTCGAGGATCAGATCTCGGGTTCCGGTCCGGCGGGCCACGTCGGGTGTCTACCAGAAAAGCGGGCTCTTCTCTACCATTTGGTAGAGAACGGTGCTAGAACCGTGTCGTGATCACCTCCGCCCTGGCTGGCCGTCGCATCGGCGTCACCGGTGCCACCGGTTTCGTGGGGACGGCCCTCGTCGAACGACTGCTCCGAGCAGTTCCCGACTGCTCACTCGTATTGCTCGTTCGCGACGGGAAACGAACCTCGGCCGCCGAACGCGTACGACGCGAGATCATGAAGAACAACGCGTTCGATCGACTGCGCGCCGAATGGGGCGATCAGTTCGATGCACGCATCGCGTCGCGCGTCAGCGTCGTGAGCGGCGACGTGGGCACCGACGGACTCGGACTCTCCCCCGACGATCGTCGGGCCTTCGCGTCGTGCGACGTCATCATCCACTCGGCAGCCAGCGTCGCGTTCGACTCGCCGCTCGACAGCGCGGTCGAGATC
>VERK01000239.1 GCA_018882725.1 Actinomycetota bacterium
GTCTTGGCGATGCCATCGAGGTCACCGTAGAGCGACGACAGTCGATCGGTCGCGTGCAATCCGGGTTGTAGCGAGTTGACCGTGATGCCATCACCGGCCACTTCGCGCGCCAAGGTCTTCAAGAAACCAGTGAGACCGGCCCGAGCGGTGTTCGACAAGATGAGTCGATCGATGGGTTCGCGCACCGACGATGACGTGATGGCGAGAATGCGACCCCACTGCTGCTTCTGCATGGCCGGAACGACGGCTTTGCACATCGCGACGGTTGACACCAGATTGAGTCGCAAGGCGGCGTCGTACGACTCGACGGGAGTGGACGCGAAGTTGCCCGGGGGAGGCCCACCGGCGTTGGCGATCAAGATGTCGATGCCACCGATGAGGTCGTTGGTGCGTGCGACCACCGCAGCGACCTGGTCGAGGTCGGCCACATCGGCCACGACGGCGTGAACCTTGCTTCCCGCCGGGAAAGACGCGAGGGCTCGATCGAGTTTCTCCTGTGATCGCGCGGCGATGACGACATGCACACCATCGGCGGCCAGAGCACGCGCGGTCGACAGTCCGAGTCCGCTCGATGCTCCGGTGACGAGGGCGCGGCGGCCCGAGATTCCGAGATCCATGGTGAGTTCAGTCGATCTCGAATTGGATGGCGGCCCGCTCGGAGATGTAGTCGGCGGTGTGAGCGGCGATGAACGCCTTGTGATCGGGGTGATCGCGGTACACGAGGTAGTCGTCGAGGCTAGCGAAATCGGCCACCACGCCGAAGTCGAATGTCCCCGGATTGACACCCAGGTTCGAGCCGAACCGATAGTTCTTGATCTGCGGGATCTTGGCCGGCAGTTCGGACAGACCGCGCTTGGTGGCTTCGACGTGATCGGCGCCGACACCATCCTTCCAACGGAACAGAACGATGTGGCGAATCATGTGAACCTCAGATGTCGATGGACCAGATGGCCGGCGCGCCGGCTTCATCAGAGTAGACGACCACCAACGTGCGCCCTCCGTCCGTGCCCTGGCCGTTCCAGGTAGCGACTGCGGTGAGGAGGCAGTCGTAGTCGCCGGCGTCGTAGTCGTGAAGTCCGATGTCGATCGGGCCTGGTGCGAACGAGAAGGGCAGCGCAGTGGTGCCGCCGATGAGAAGACCCTCTTGCGAAGAGTCGGACGTGGTGAGGCACGCTCCAGCGCCCGGAACAGCGGCGTTCATCGAGACTTCGGTGAGGTTGGCGACGGTCACGACGTGCTGACCCGGAGTCGCATCCTTGATGGCGTTGCTCCACGTGTCGTCCTCGGCGTCGAACCAGAACGTGGTAGCCATCGGCCCACCCTCGACGTCGGCGAAGGACGAGAGGTCGGGATGAAGAAGGATGAGGCGACGAGGTCCGTACGTGTCTTCTTCGCTGACGTACTCGGCGGCGATGTTGCCCTCGCCGTACGAATCGATGGTGTCGGTTCCGGCCGGTACGACGACCACGTAGCCCGGCATGGGCGGATTGACGCTCACCGACTCTCCGAACGCGAGACCCTTGACGATTTCGTATTCGTTCACGAATCCGTTGGTGGTGGTCACGTAGACGTCGACCTCTCCATTGTTCGCATCGAGATTCACCACCTCGAACGCCACTGGGCCCGGTTCGAAGTCACCGGCCCCGCCGTCGATGTTGGTGGGGGCCGTGGCGGCCACGGCATCGAGATCGAGCCCGCATTCGGTGAGGATGTACTGGTTCATGCGCTCGGCTGGTTCGGCGATGGAGAAGCCGATGGCGAGCATCTCGCCCATCATCGCTTCGGGGTCCGATGGGTCACTTTCCGTGATGAACTTCACGATCTGGCCGTAGGCCTCGACCACGTCGGCGACGTCAGCCTTGATTTCTTTCGGAGCCGACTTCTCGAGGTCGGACAACGCCGATTCGATGGGCGCCAATTGCGACTGGAGATCGTCGGGCTGGGTCGCTTCGTTGATGACCGAGTTGAGCGCGGCGAATTGATTGGCCGCTGCGCAGAAGTCACCCGATCCACCACCACTCTCCGAGAATCCGCTGTCGCCGTCGCCACCACCCCCGCAGGCAACGAGAAGAAGAGAGGCCAAGACGAGAGGAATCGTGCGACGCATGGCGCCGACAGTACTGCGAACGCCCGTCGGGCGAATCAGAGCGAGTTCAAGATCGTGTGAAGACGTGCATCGGCACCGGGGCGCGCGCCGATGTGTTCGATCACCCAGGCCGAAACGCGGGTCGCGTGATGGGCGGCCTCGACAGCAGAACCGTGCTTCAGGTGATGAGCGAGAAATGCTCCAGCGAAGGAGTCGCCGGCCCCAGTGGCGTCGACCAGTCGATTGGTGGCGGGTGGAACGCGTACCGCATCCGTGCCGTCGTAGACGAGTGCTCCGTCGGCATCGAGTTTGAGCACGACCAAGGCATCGGGAAAGAGTTTGGTGAGTCCTTCGGCGATCTCGTTCGGATCGTCGGCGCCGGTGAGCACCTGACCCTCTTCCTTGTTGGGCAACACGATGTCGATGTCGAGGTCGCTGCACGTGTCGAGAAAGTTCGACACCCCCATCTCTTGAATCATCTGGAACGAACCCGGGTCGAACGAGATGGTCGCTCCGTTCTCGTGCGCCCAACGCGCCGCTTTGCGGGCAGCCGAGCGCGGAGGGTCGGTGAAGAAAGACCAAGCGGTGAGGTGAAGGTGTCGGCACGAACCGATCACGTCGAGCGGCAGTTCGGACGGCATGAGATAGAAGTCGGCACCGTGGCCCGAGACCATCGATCGCTGTCCGGTGTGATCGACGAAAACGGCGACCGAACCAGTGGAGTGGGCTTCGGTTTCGACGAAGTGTGCATCGACCTTCTCGCGCTGCAGATCTTCGACTGCGAGTTGTCCGAAACGATCGCGACCGATCTTGCCGACGAACGACGTGGGGAGATGGTTTCGGCTGGCCCACACCGCGACGTTGGCGGCGCTGCCACCCGGTGTGAGCATGACTTCACCGAACGTGTCGCCGCCACGAAGCAATTCGTTGTTGGTGCGGATCAACACGTCCCATGCGAAGTCGCCCAGAACGCACAAGTCGGTCACGCGAATCACGGTATCGGCGGTTGAATGGGACCGATGTCGTCGGGTCGCAGTTCGC
>VERK01000033.1 GCA_018882725.1 Actinomycetota bacterium
CTGCCCTTGGCTGACGTGTGAGCACCGGTCTCGGTCTCACCAACCAGCACGTTCAACGACTGCGGCGCCTGATCGGGCGCCGCAGTTCGCGTATCGAGGAGAACGCGCTCGTGATCGACGGGCCCGTGCTCGTCGCCGAAGCGGTCGCGGCCGGCCTCGAGTTCGAAGCGCAGTTCCTCGCACCTGATGCATCGCCGATTCCGGGTGCGGGCACGGTGCACCGTCTCGCCGAGGGAGTACTCGACAAGGTGGCCGACACCGAGTCGCCCAATGGCATCGTGGCCATCGCCCGTCGCGGTGCGGTTGCTCCCGATGTTCTCGGCACGGCCACGTTCGTAGTGGTGGCTGACGGTGTGTCCGATCCGGGCAACCTCGGAACCATCATGCGCTCGGCTGAAGCGGCCGGTGCGCACGCGGTGGGGGTCACCGCCGGCACCGTCGACCCCACCAATCCGAAGTGCGTACGTGCGTCAGCGGGTTCGTTGTTCCGACTGCCGGTGGTCGAAGTCGAATCGTTGGGTGCCATCGATTCCGATCTGGTTCTGGTCGGGACCTCGTCGCATGCGGGCATCGACATGTGGTCGTTCGATTTCACGCGCCGGGTTGCCATCGTGGTGGGTCACGAGGCTCACGGCATGAGCGCCGAATCGCCGGTTCACGAGTGGGTGTCCATCCCTCACGTGGGTCGAACCGAGAGCCTGAACGTGGCCATGGCCGCCACGGTGCTGTGCTTCGAAGTTGCTCGTCAGCGACGCGGCCGAAACGGTACGGTTTGACCTGCTCATGATCGCCGACATCGACGCCGCCCGGGCCGCTGCCGTGGCCAGTATCGCCAGCGCGGCGACCGTCGACGATCTGCGTCGCCTCGACGCCGAACTGCTCGGCAAGAAGGGTCCGCTCGCACAGTTGAAGGCCGGACTCGGCAAGTTGGCCACGGTCGACGAAAAGAAGGCGATGGGCGCCGCGCTCAACGACGCGATGACCGCGGTGCAATCAGCGCTCGACGAGCGGCGCGCGGTGTTGGCGCGGGCTGAGCGCGATGTGCAGTTGGCGGCCGAGGCGCTCGACCTGACCGAATTCGTGAAGCCGCCCACACGTGGCCGTGCTCACTTGGTGACGCAGGCCTGGGAGCGACTGGAGGACGTGTTCGTGGGTCTGGGTTTCC
This sequence comes from Actinomycetota bacterium, assembly GCA_018882725.1. Lineage (GTDB taxonomy): Bacteria > Actinomycetota > Acidimicrobiia > Acidimicrobiales > Ilumatobacteraceae > Casp-actino8. The sequence continues at coordinate 1,166 of VERK01000033.1, forward strand.
AGATCGCCGAGGGGCCCGAAGTGGAGACCGATTGGTACAACTTCGAGGCGCTCAACATGCCGCCGTCGCATCCCGCGCGCAGCATGCACGACACGTTCTACGTCGACCATGGTGCGCCGGGGAGCACGGTGTTACGTACGCACACGTCCCCGGTGCAGATCCGTGTGATGCAGGCCATCGAACCTCCTATCTACATGGTGATGCCGGGTCGCGTGTTCCGCAACGAGACCACCGACGCCACCCACCTCGCCGTGTTCCATCAGATCGAAGGTCTGGTGATCGATCGCGGCATCACGCTGGCCGATCTGGCCGGCACCATCGACGCGTTCACCAAGGCATTTTTCGGCACCGAGTTCGGCAGCCGTCTGCGGCCCTCCTACTTCCCGTTCACCGAACCGTCGGCCGAGTTCGACATCCGTACACCCAAGGGCGACTGGCTCGAGTTGGGTGGATGCGGCATGGTGCACCCCAACGTGCTGCGCGCCGGAGGGCTCGACCCCGAGGAATGGAGCGGCTTCGCGTTCGGCTTCGGCATCGATCGCATGGCCAAGGAGCGCCACGGTGTGGGCGACGTGCGCGAGATGTACACCAACGACATCCGGTTCATCGAGCAGTTCTGACATGAAGGTCGTTCACTCCTGGCTCCGCGAACTGGCACCACTGCCTGATGACGTCGACGCGATCGCTCACACGTTGTCCGACGTCGGCCTGGCGGTCGAGAGCGTCGATCACGTGGGGGCCACGGTGGCCGGTGTCATCACTGCCCGCGTCATTCGGACCGAGCGGCACCCCGATGCGGCCAAGGTGCATCGTGTGTTCCTCGACATCGGCGACGGCACCGAACACCACGTGTGGTGTGGTGCTTTCAACATGCAGTCCGGTGACGTGATCCCGTGGGCCACCCCGGGCACGGCCATGCCCGACGGCCGCCTCATCGAAACCAAGCCGATCGTCGGAATCCCGAGCGAGGGCATGTGCTGCTCGTCGCGCGAGTTGGGTCTCGGCGACGATCACAGCGGAATCCTCATCCTCGATCCGAAGACGCCACTCGGAGTTCCGTACGGCCAGGCTCTCGGTCTGGCCGAAGAGATCGTGTACGACCTTGACGTGTTGCGCAATCGTCCCGACGCCTACGGGCACGTGGGTGTGGCGCGCGACCTGGCGGCACGGTTCGGAGTTCCGTTCTCCGCTCCGAGTGGTGCGGTGATCGCGAGCGGACAAGCCCGCTCGGCGTCCGTCGAGATCGTGGCTGGCGATCGCTGCCCGCGCTTCACCACCGTCATCATCTCGGGTATCCGGGTGGCCGAATCGCCCGACTGGATGAAGAGCCGCTTGGCCGCGGCGGGTATGCGGCCCATCAACAACGTGGTCGACGTGAGCAACTACGTGATGCTCGAGACCAACCAGCCCAACCACGCGTACGACTTCGACACGCTGGGTGGGGGAGGTTTCCGAATTCGGGTGGCGCGCGATGGCGAGTCGATGATCACGCTCGACGGCGTGGAGCGAACGCTCACCGCCGACGATCTGTTGATCTGCGACGCGACCGATCGGCCCATCGGTATCGCCGGCATCATGGGTGGACAGAACACCGAGATCAGTGACGGAACCACGACGGTCGCGCTCGAGACGGCGTACTTCGAGGTGCCCGGCATCATGAAGACGGTTCAGCGGCTCGGATTGCGCAGCGAGGCCTCGGCACGATTCGAACGCGGCGTCGATCCGCTCGGTATCGAGACCTCCATCGCCCGGTTCGTCGAACTGTTGCGCCTCACCTGTCCCGACCTCGTGGTGCACGACGGTTTCGTCGATGCTCGCACGCCGTCGATGCCGGCCGCGGTCACGATCGTGGTGCGCCCCGAGCGGGTGGGCGCGTTGCTCGGTCGACCGTTCAGTGCCACCGAGATCAGTGCGTTGATCGAGCCCATCGGTTTCGCGTGTCGAGCCGAGGGATCAGCACTCGTGGTGTCGGTTCCGTCGTGGCGCCCCGACTGCACGCTCGAGATCGACATCGTCGAAGAAGTGGCGCGTCTGTTCGGTTACGACAAGTTGGGCAAGACGGTTCCGAAGTCGACGCTGGCCGGCGGACTCTCACCGGTTCAGCAACGTCGACGTCGGGTGCGTGACGTGCTGCTCGGCCTGGGCCTCGACGAGGCGATGCCTCATCCGTTCCTCACCGATGGCGATCTGTCGCGCGCCGGATTGTCGGCCGAGGCGGTTCGTCTCGTGAATCCGTTGGTGGTGGGTGACGACGTGCTGCGTACGTCGCTGCGACCCGGACTGTTGAAGGCGGTCGCATTCAACGAGTCGCATCGCCGCAGTGGTGTCGGATTCTTCGAGATCGGTCACGTGTATCCGCCGAGTGACGCCGAGTTGCCGGCCGAGTACGAGGCGCTGTGCGTGCTCATTGCCGGAGCAGACGCGCCGCGCGCGGTCGCGGTGTGGCGCGAATTGGTGTCGGCCATGGGCTGGGGTGCGCGTCTCGATCAGTCGAAGGTGCCGGCGGGACTGCATCCCACGCGTTCGGCCACGCTGTCGGCCGGCCGCGACGTGGTGGGTGCGGTGGGGGAGATCCACCCCGATGTGCTCGATGCGTACGAGGTGAGTGAGCGGGTCGCGGTGCTCGAGTTGAACCTGTCGGTGCTGTTGGCCGCGGAGCCGAAGGTGCCGCAGTGGAAAGCGACCTCGAAGTTCCCCTCGACCGACTTCGACCTGGCCTTCAACGTGCCGGCCGATGTGAGTGCCGAGAAGATCGACAAGGCGTTGCGACAGGCGGCCGGATCGTTGTTGGTGTCACTCGACCTGTTCGACGTGTACCGGCCCGGTGGACCCGGCGAGGCGCGAAGTTTGGCGTTCCGGCTGCGGTTGCAGGCTTCCGATCGGACTCTCACTGATGGCGATGTGGCGAGTGTTCGCGACAAGTGCGTCGCCGCCGCAGCAAAACTGAACGCTCAGTTGCGGGGCTGAAATGGTGTTTTGGTGAGGATTGTTCACCGTATGGGTGAAGAATCCTCACCAAAACAAGGGGATCGACGCGAAGCTGTTCAACCCTTCCGTGGTTGGGGGTTCGCGCGAAGTTTGTCGGCGATGTACTGATGGAATTGCTCCTCGGTCGCGCCCATGTCGCCCAGCAAGTAGTTGTAGTAGGGCATGTGATTCGCCAAGTGGATGAAGAACACTCGCTCGTCGAATTCCTCGCCCGGGGCCATGCGGGAGCGCAGTTCTTCGGCGCCGCTGATCCACGCCGAGGCCCGCTTTCGTGTGATGTCTTCGAGACGTGCTCGCAACGCGGGATTCTCCGTGGACGCCGCCAGGATCTGTAGCCTGAACTCCTGCATCTTGATCGCCGCTTCGGATCGAGGCAACACAATGGCACGCGCCAACTCCTTCACGGTGACGTCGTTTCGCCCTTCGAACAGCCCGAGATAACTCGCGATTGCCGCTCCCGTGAACTCCTCGTACATGTCGCCCAACACACGAGCGAGCAAACCGTCGCGATCACCGAAATAGCGGTAGATGTTGGTGATCGAGCAGTGCGCACCACGCGCGACCTCGGCCACTCGGAGCCCCAGGATTCCCGACTTGGCCAGTTCGGCGCGAGCGCTCTTCAGAATGAGTTCGTCTGACGAGGTCTTCGATTTCGACACTCCTCAGAGAGTAGGTGATCGGCATCGAGGGAAGAGTAAAAAATTTTTTCGTCTTGTCGTTGCCAAGCCCGAGAACCCGTGTTTCTTATTACAACGCTTCACTCCGACAGCTCGCTCGGGCGACGGAGTAGTCAGTTGGTGGAGAGATCGGTGGGCGCCGAGGCCAACCACGACACACGCCCGGGCTGACGCTTCAACACCTCCGCCCACAAGTTCTCAGGATTGTCCGTGAACACGTCGTCCACTTTCGACGGCACCACTATCCACGCGCCCAACTCCAACTCACCGTCGAGTTGTTGCGCGCTCCACCCCGAGTACCCGTGGAAGATCCTCATCGTGGTGGGTCTCGGATCGAGGAAGGCCGGGTCCATCTCCAGATCGACCGGCTCCACGCTCACCTCACCCGACGGCAAACGCACCTTGCCCAGTGCGATCAACGCATTCGCCTCCACCGGCCCACCCGTGAACAATTCGCGCGGAGGTGCCACCAACTCGGCCCACGTATCGAGTTCCACGTCGAGGTCGTCCGAACGCCGATTGAGCACGACCCCGATGGCTCCGCCCTCGTTGTGCTCGAGCATGAACACCACGGTCCGGTCGAAGTTGGGGTCGCCCAGCGGGGGAGCGGCCACGAGGAGCCGGCCTTTGGTGCTCGGCAGAGGAAAACCGGAGGCCTGGGCCATACCCCATGTTCGCAGGGTCGCCCCGCCCCAGGCCGACACCAATCGTTGTATCTCCATGCACGAGTCCGTATGATCATGCGTCGTGACCACGACACCTCGTTCCGCCGCGATCCTCGGCGCCTCCGGCTACACCGGGGCCGAGCTGATGCGCCTCCTGGCCGGCCACCCCGACCTGCACCTCGTGCTCGCCACCGGCGACACTCAGGCCGGGACCAAGGCCGCCTCGCTCTATCCGAGCCTGGCCGCGCGATACCCCGATCTCGTGTTCGCCGAGAACGACCCGGCGGCCTGCCACGGCGTCGACGTCGTGTTCTTGGGATTGCCCCACGAAGCCAGTCTCGAACTCGTTCCGCAACTCGTGGGCAAGGTTGGATGCGTCGTCGATCTGTCGGCTGCCTACCGCTTGAAAGATGCGTCGTCGTATCCCACCTATTACGGCTTCACGCACGACCAGCCGTCGTTGTTGGCCGCTGCCGTGTACGGGCTTCCCGAACGTCATCGCACCGCCTTGCCCGGTGCGCCATTGGTCGCCACACCCGGCTGTTACGTGACCGCGGCCACGCTCGCCATGGCTCCACTCGTCGATGCCGGTCTGGTCGACACCTCGTCGATCATCGTCGACGCCGCCAGCGGAGTGTCGGGGGCGGGTCGCGCGCCCAAACACACCAATCTGTTCTGCACCGTCGATGAGGACGTGAACGCTTACGGACTGCTCGATCATCGGCACACGCCGGAGATGCAAGAGCAAATCGGCGCCACGGTCCTCTTCACGCCCCACCTCGTTCCCATGAATCGGGGCATCCTCGCCACCTGTTACGCACGCCCAGCCGCTGGCCAATCGCTGTCCACCGATTCACTTCTCGACGCGTTGAAGTCGGCTTATGCCAACGAACCGTTCGTGGTCGTGCGCAAAGACTCGCCCTCTACCAAGGCCACCCTGGGTTCGAACGCGGTGCACATCACCGCGCGCTACGACGAGCGCACCGGACACGTGATCGCGATCAGCGCGCTCGACAACCTCTGCAAGGGTGCGTCGGGTGGGGCGATCCAGGCGGCCAACGTGGCGCTCGGTCTCGACGAGACCGCGGGCCTGTCATCAGTGGGGGTGTATCCGTGAACACGGTCGATAGTCAGTTGCGGGCCGAAGTCCTCATCGAGGCTCTCCCTTACATCCGGCGTTTCGCCGACAAGATCGTGGTGGTGAAGTACGGCGGGAACGCCTTGGCCGGGGCCACCGAAGACGATGCCCTCGCGCTCTTCGCCCAAGACATCGTTCTGATGCGTCTCGTCGGACTCAAACCCGTGGTCGTTCACGGCGGTGGCCCGCAGATCAGCGATCTCATGAAGCGACTCGGTAAGACCACCGAGTTCAAGAACGGATTGCGCGTCACCGACGCCGAAACGGTCGACATCGCTCGCATGGTGCTCATCGGGCAGGTCAATCCACAGATCGTCTCGGCCATCAACGGCTACGGCGATTACGCGGTTGGCGTGAGCGGAGAGGACGCATCTCTGATCACCGCGTCCCCGCGCGATCCCGAACTCGGTTTCGTGGGCGACGTCACGGCCATCAACCCGGGCATCATTCACCGCTTGCTCGCCGACGAATTCATTCCGGTGATCGCCACCATCGGAACTGATGCGCAGGGCCAGGCGTACAACATCAACGCCGACACCGTGGCTGGGGCCATCGCCGAATCGCTCGGAGCCGAGAAACTCGTATACCTCACCGACATCGAAGGTCTTCGGCGTCAGGTCGACGATGCGAGCAGCCTCATTCGCCAGACGACGCCCGACGAACTCGACGCGCTCATGGCTGATGGCACCATCGCCGGCGGCATGATCCCGAAGGTCGAGAGCTGTGTTCACGCCGTGCGCAATGGCGTGAAGCGGGCGCACATTCTCGACGGCCGACTGGCCCACGTTCTTCTGCTCGAACTCTTCACCGACGCCGGAATCGGCACGATGGTCGAGCGCACCCGTCATCTCAGCGGAGGTCAGTCATGAGCGCCCACGCATTCTCCACGGCCGGAGCCGATTATTGCCCGTTCATGCCGGTGTTCGGTGCGCCAAGTGTGATGTTCGAACGCGGATCGGGAACCGAACTGTGGGACGTCAACGGAAAGCGCTATCTCGATTTCTTGTCGGGCATTGCCGTGGTGTCACTCGGTCACTGCAACAAGGCGGTCTCGGAAGCCGTCACCGAGCAGATCAACACGCTCTCGCACGTGAGCAACTTCTTCGCCAACCCAGCCGCCACCAAAGCCGCCACCGACATCAACGCTCTGCTCCACGAGGCGTGTGGCCAGTGGGGCCAGGTGTTCTTGTGCAACAGCGGAGCCGAAGCGAACGAAGTGGCCATCAAGTTGGCGCGCAAGTTCGGAGGACGCGGTCGCTGCGGAGTGGTGAGCGCACTCGGAAGCTTCCACGGACGAACACTCGCTGCGCTCGCCGCCACTGGTCAACCAGCGAAGCACGAACCTTTCCAGCCGATGCCCGAAGGGTTCCGCCACGTGCCGTTCGGCGACTTGGCGGCGCTCGAAGCCGCGATCGATCCGTCGGTTGCCGCGGTACTCATCGAAACGGTGCAGGGCGAAGGTGGAGTGATCCCGGCGACCACCGAATATCTGCAGGGAATTCGTCGCTTGTGCGACGAACGCGGGCTTCTGATGATGATCGACGAAGTGCAAACCGGATTCGCACGTACTGGCCAGTGGTTCGGCTTCCAGCACGCCGGTGTCGCACCCGATGTGGTCACGATGGCCAAGGGCATCGGCAACGGATTCCCAGTAGGTGCGGCCTGGGCCCGGCGCGAGGTTGCCGCGGTGTTCCAGCCCGGCGACCATGGATCTACGTACAGCGGAACGGCCATCGCCGGCGCCGCGGTGTCGGCCGTCATCGCCGAGATGCGTCGCATCGATGCGCCTGCGTTGGCGCGGGAGAAGGGCGAGTACTTCGCGCAGAAGTTGGCGGCGGTCGACGGAGTGAAGGCGGTGCGCGGTCAGGGTCTCCTGCGCGCGGCCGAACTCGGCCCCGGTCGTGACGCCAAGGCCGTCTACACCGAGCTCTTGAACCGTGGACTCGTCACCAACGCCGTCAATGCCACGTCGCTGCGGTTGGCGCCGCCCATCACCACCCCGTTCGAGCACTTCGACGAAGCAGCGAACCTCATCGCCGAAGTGTTGGCCGAAGGAGTCGGACTGTGAACCTGCTGAACATCACCGACCTCGGACCCGACGGAGTTCGCAAGGTGCTCAAGCTCTCGCGGCGACCCATCAAGAAGTTGGCCAAACCGCTCAAGGGCCAGGGCGTCGCACTCATCTTCGAGAAGCCGTCCAATCGCACGCGCCACAGCATGGAAGTCGCCGTGGTGCAACTGGGCGGCCATCCCGTCTACACGCGCGGCGAAGAAGTCGGATTCGACGTACGCGAACCAGTCGAAGACATCGGCCGAATCATGGCTGGTTACCACGCCATCATCGCTGCTCGAGTCTTCAAGCATTCGGTCTGCGATCGGCTGGCGGCGGTGTCGTCGGTTCCGGTCGTCAACATGTTGTCCGACCACTCGCACCCGCTGCAGGGTCTGGCCGACGCACTCACGATGGTCGATGAGTTCGGCAGTCTGGAGGATCGCACCGTCGCGTGGGTGGGTGACTACAACAACGTCGCGCGTTCGCTCGGCGAGGTGAGCGCTTACCTCGGCGCGCACCTTCGTTTCGGCTGCCCGACCGGATACGACGCACCGGCCGACGAACTCGCGCGCTTCGAAACACTCGGCGCGAAGTCGGTGACCCAAACGAACGACCCGAAGGCGGCGGTCGAAGGTGCGCACGCCGTCCACACCGACACCTGGGTGTCGATGGGGCAGGAGTCCGAGAAGGCCGAGCGGTTACAGATCTTCGGCGCGTACGGAGTCACCAGTGAACTCATGGCTCGGGCCGACTCCGATGCGATCTTCATGCACTGTTTGCCGGCCTATCGCGGCTACGAAGTCGCGGTCGATGTGATCGACGGCGCGGCCAGTCGGGTCATCGAGCAAGGTCACAACCGGCTGCATTCCGCGCGCGGGGCGCTGGCCTATCTGATGGGGGTGCGGTGATGGCCGCCAAGACACAGCGTCAACAGAAGATCGCCGAGTTGATCGGCAAGCACTCGGTGGTCAATCAACCGCAACTCGTGGAGTTGTTGCGCAAGGCGGGCATCGTCGCGACGCAGGCCACGGTCTCGCGCGATCTCGAAGATCTCGGTGCGGTGAAAGTGCGCGTACCCGGCGGCGATTCGGTGTACGCGATTCCGGATTTCGCACCCGCTCGTGTCGCTCCCGAAGACCAGTTGCGGCGAGTGATGGGCGAGTGGGTGGCCGAAGTTCACGCATCGGGTTCGATGGTCGTCGTGCGCACGCCACCCGGTTGTGCGCACGTGGTGGCGTCAGCGCTCGATCGCAGCGGGATGAAAGGTCTTCTCGGCACGGTGGCCGGCGACGACACCATCTTCTGCGTCGCCGAAGAATCGCTCGGCGGCAAGAAGTTGGCGGCGATCCTGCGTGAGTTGGCCGGAATCGGAGGACGGAAATGAGCGAAACGGGAAAGACACTGTGGCACGGCCGGTTCGCTTCCGGGCCCGCCGACGAACTCATGGCCTACACCGTGAGCCTTCCGTTCGATCAGCGTTTGTGGCGCGACGACATCGCGTGTTCACGCGCGCACGTCACCGGACTCGCGCACGTCGGAATTCTCACAGCGGCCGAACGCGATGCCGTACTCGCCGCTCTCGCCACGGTCGAAGCCGAGATGGGCTCTGGCTCGTTCGTGTTCGCGCCGTCCGACGAAGACATTCACACCGCGGTCGAGCGGCGCGTCACCGAGTTGTGCGGCGCCCCTGGTGCGAAGTTGCACACCGGTCGAAGCCGGAACGATCAAGTGGCCACCGGTTTGCGCCTGTGGTGCAAGCGTGAGGTGCCGCAGATCGTGGCGCGCATCGTCGGGTTACAAGAAGCACTGGTGGCTCGGGCCGATACGGCCGACGGGGTCTACCTTCCCGGCTACACGCACGTGCAGCGCGCGCAGCCGGTGCTTTTGGCCCATCACCTGATGGCCCATTGCTGGGCTCTCGGGCGCGACATCGATCGTCTGCACGACGCCCTCGATCGTCTCGACGTATCGCCGCTCGGCGCTGGTGCCTTGGCCGGATCGTCGTTGCCGCTCGACCCGGCGTTCACCGCGCAACAGCTGGGCTTCACCGGCGTGTTCGCCAACTCGCTCGACGCCGTCAGCGATCGCGACTTCGTGGCCGAGATCCTGTTCGCCCTCTCGTTGGTCGCGGTGCACCTGTCGCGACTCGGTGAGGAGTGGGTCCTCTGGACCAGCGAAGAGTTCGGCTTCGCGGTGCTCGACGACGCGTACGCCACTGGTTCGTCGATGCTGCCGCAGAAGAAGAATGCCGACATCGCCGAGCTGGCGCGCGGCAAGGCCGGTCGCGTGATCGGAAACCTCACGGGTCTCCTCGTCACCCTCAAGGGATTGCCTCTCGCGTACAACCGCGATCTGCAGGAAGACAAAGAACCGCTCTTCGACGCGGTCGACCAAGTGTCGTTGGCGTTGTCGGCCCTCACCGGAATGATCGCCACCGCGCGGTTCGTGCCCGAGAAGATGCAAGCGGCCGCCGATTCACCCACCATGGCCGCCACCGATCTGGCCGAGCATCTCGTGCGTTCGGGTACGCCATTCCGCGATGCCCACGCCATCGTCGGTGCCCTCGTTCGTCGTTCGCTCGCGGGCGACGGAGCACTCGTCGATCTCGTTCGCACCGAACTCGGCAACGAGGCCGCTGCGTTGGTGGCACCTGGAGTCGGTGTCACCATGCGCACCACGCCGGGCGGAGCGGGTCCGAAGCCGGTGGCCGAACAGCGGGCTCTCCTCGGACGCGCCATGGCGGCGTGGAAGAATCGTCGACCGTGAGCATGCGACTGTTCGGTGAGGTGTTGGTGACGATGCTCGTCATCGTCGACCCACCGGGCAACGTTCCGATCTTCCTCGCGGTCACGCGCCAGTTGTCTGCCAAGGAGCGTCATCGTGCGGCCTACCTGGCCATCGCCACCGCGTTCCTGATCATCATTCTGTTCGCAGTGGGCGGCCAGACGATCCTCGATTATCTGCACGTGTCGGTTCCGGCCATGCAGGTGGCGGGCGGACTTTTGCTTCTGTTGGTCGCGTTGCAGTTGCTCTACGGCAAGGGTGGTGACGACGGCTACGTCGAGGCCACGCCCGAGCAGCGTCTGTCCATCGCCATGGTCCCGCTCGGAACGCCGCTGTTGGCCGGCCCGGGAGCAATCGTGGCCACGATCGTCTTCTTCCGCCAGACCGACGGTGCGGGGGAGTGGTTCACCGTCATGCTCGGCACGTTCACGGCGCTCTTCATCTCGATGATCGCGCTGCGCTTCAGCGGTCTGGTGCAGAAGATCGTTCGCCCCACCGGCGTGATTCTGCTCGCGCGGGTGGCCGGAATGATCCTGGCCGCGGTGGCCGTGCAGATGATCGCCAATGGCGTGACCGAGCTCGTACACACCGGAATCAACAAGACCTGACCAGACACACCATGGCCTACGTTCACACCATTCGAGTGCGATACGGCGAGTGCGACATGCAGCGCGTCGTGTTCAATGCCAACTACTTCGCCTACTGCGATGACGCAGTTGATGCATGGACACGTCACGCGCTGGCCGACGAATTGAACGCAGCTGGGACGACAACCAATCTGCACGCAATCGGTTTCGACTTCATGTTGAAGACCACGACGCTCACCTGGCACGCGCCCCTTCGCTTCGGCGACACCGCCGACCTGCACTGTTCGGTGTCGCGTTGGGGCAACAGCAGTTTCGACGTGCTGATTTCGGGTCGGGTCGAGGGCGACGATCGCTTCGACTGCACCATCACCTATGTGAGCATCGATCCCGTGTCGCAACGGCCGGCTCCGATCCCCGACCTCGTGAAGCAGGCACTCAGTCGCTGAGTCGTGCCCCGAGCCAGGAGAAGTTCTGGCCGTGATATCCGACGTCGGCCACGTGGTAGCGAGTCAGTCGTCCCGTCGACCAGACGTCGGCGCGCAGATCGGCAATTGGTCCGGCTGGCTCCATTCGAGCCCACACCAGATCGCGGCCCTGTCGGCCGGCCTCGGAAATCGCGTCTCTGAATCTCACCTGAACCTCGGGTGCCATGTATTGCCACACGATCGAATGGAAGATCACCGCCGGGTGATCGGATGGCTCGGCGAGACGGGCCGCGATCCAGTCGTCGGCGCTGGCCCGGTCGATGCGGTGCCGCCAGGGCCGAGTGATGGCGATCGCCGCGAGAAGGCGCGCGCGTCGCATCGACTGGTCGGGCCACACGAACGACTCGAGGCGAACGGCGTCCTGTTCGAGATCGATCGGGTCGGGATCGCATCCGCGCCGTGATGCGCACCGCGCGGCTGTCCCGACGGGAGGGGCCACGGTGAACATCGACGACGGAAAGGTGAGGGGAGACCCGATACGACCCAACACACCCTGGCCGGTATCGGCCGCGTACTGGTCGAACGACAGATTGAGCCCGGCACTCGCACCGACTTCCAACCAGTCGAATGTGTCGATACCGATCGTCGGTAGCCAATTGGCGATCGCGAGATGGCACACCGCGCGACCCACTTCGTTCGTCTGGACTCCACGACGCAGTCCGTCTTCCACGTCGTTGCGCAGGCGATCGACGACTCGATACACGACGGCCAGATCGATCGGCGCGCCGTCACCTCCACACGACGGGAAGCGCGCCGCCAACTCGGGAGCCCGACCGAGCAAGGCTGCACGATGAAGGGCTCCGAGGAGTCGTAGGGGAAGTGCGTCGTGCAGCGGTCGATCGGATCGACCGGCCAACAATGCGACGACGGGACCGCCTCGATCGTGGTCGTCGACGAAGGCCTCGAGGAGATCGGCGTACTGGATCGATCCCAGGTTGCGACATGCGGTGGCTTGGATCGCCAGGGTCTCGCGGACGTCCGCCACGTCGACACCATAATCCCCCTGCTCACGGGGGCCGAGATGCGAGAATGGAGGACATGTCGTTGCTAGCCGATCTCGATGCGCGCGGTCTACTGCACGACACCACCGATCGCGCGGCTCTCGAGGCGCGACTGTCGGCGGGTCCGATCGGTGTGTACGTCGGATTCGATCCCACGGCCGACTCGCTGCACGCCGGCACCCTGCTC
>VERK01000240.1 GCA_018882725.1 Actinomycetota bacterium
CCGACACGGTGTACGAGTTCGTCGCCGCCGACGATCCGCACACCGTGATCGCCGAACTCGACACCACCGCGCCAGTGGGCCCGGTATCGGGAAAGGCCACCTGGGTGTTCGACCTCCATCCCCATCCGTGGGCCCAGGAGGTGGCCGAGGGTGTCTGGGAGTCGCTCGATTGGAGCGAAGTGCCCGAGGATGCCGAGGAGCCCTATGAGCGGAACTGCATCGAGACGGGCTGGACGTGCCGCATCTTCGTGCGGGTGACCTGGTCCTGACCAGGTGGATCGGCCCGGGGGCACCCCTAGGCTGATGAAGTCCGTCGGGGCTCCGGCTCCGGCGTGATGCTCAGGTTCTGAACCGGGGCGACCTCCGCACGAACATCACGGAAGGCAGAGCCACCATGGCCGCAACACCCAAGACCGAGACGATCGCCAAGCATCGCAAGCACGGCACCGACACGGGTTCGCCCGAGGTGCAAATCGCACTTCTGAGCGAGCGGATCAACCACCTCACCGATCACCTGAAGGATCACCCGAAGGATCACCACAGCCGTCGTGGGCTGTTGATGATGGTGGGCCGCCGTCGTCGTCTGCTCGACTACGTCAAGGGCCGGGACATCAGCCGGTACCGCGAAATCGTGGCCGAGTTGGGTCTGCGTCGCTAAGACGCATCGGTGGCCGGCGCGAGTCGGTCACAAACACATAACACCGAGCAGTGAACGGCTCGGTTGTCAGTCGCCGAGGCCGCGTTCGAGGATGCGACCCCGCCGACTGGGAACCGGCCCGCTGCTCCGAACACGACGGCCAAGCCCGTCGTTCGAAAGGAGCTCGTCATGGCTGACGCCATCCGAGTGTCGGGTCCCGTCGGGGGCACCGACAAGTCATTGTCGTTCGAAACCGGACGCTTCGCCCTGCAGAGTCAGGGTGCGGTCGTCGCCACCATCGGAAAGAGCATCGTGCTCGCCACCGCGAACGCCGCCAAGGACGTTCGCCCCGGTGTCGACTTCTTCCCGTTGACGGTCGACGTCGAAGAGCGCGCTTACGCCGCGGGCAAGATCCCCGGTTCGTTCTTCCGTCGTGAGGGTCGTCCCACCGAGGACGCCATCCTCACGTGCCGTCTCACCGACCGCCCGCTGCGTCCGGCGTTCCCCGACGGATTCCGCAACGAAGTTCAGGTCGTTCTCACCGTGCTCGGTGCCGACCAGGTGAACCCGCACGACGTTCTGAGCATCAACGCCGCCTCGGCCGCGCTGATGATCTCGGGTATTCCGTTCGAGGGCCCGATCGGTGCGGTTCGCGTGGCGTTCTCACAGGACGGCACCTGGATTCCTCACCCCACCTATCAAGAGGGTGACGAGAGCACGTTCGAACTCGTGGTCGCGGGCCGCGAACTCGACAATGGCGATGTCGCCATCATGATGGTCGAAGCCGGAGGTAGCGAGAAGTCGTTCGAGTACTACGAGAGCGGTGCACCGAAGGTGAACGAGACCGTCCTCGCCGGAGGCCTCGAAGCCTCCAAGCAGTGGATCAAGGAATCCATTGCGTTGCAGCGTCAGTTGGTCGCCTCGGTGATCGCCACCAAGGGCGCGATCACTCCGCTGGCGTTCACCCCTGTCCTCGACTACACCGACGACATCTACGCCGCGGTCGAGTCGTCGGTGCGCAACGACATCGCTGAGGCGATCAAGATCGCCAAGAAGGCCGATCGCAACGCAGCCACCGATGCCGCCACCGCCAAGGCCGTGGCCGAGTTGTGCGGTGAGGGCAAGCCCTTCGCCGGTCGTGACAAGGAAGTGAAGGAAGCCGTTCGCAGCCTCACCAAGACACTCGTGCGCAAGCGCATCGTCGACGAAGGAATTCGTATCGACGGTCGTGGTCCGCGCGATCTTCGTCCGGTGTCGGCCGAAGTCGGTGTTCTTCCTTCGGCGCATGGTTCGGGCCTGTTCCAGCGTGGCGAGACCCAGGTCATGAACGTCACCACGTTGGCCATGCCGCGCATGAACCAGATGATCGATTCGCTCACCCCCGTGAGCGAGAAGCGTTACTTGCACCACTACAACATGGCACCGTGGGCCAACGGCGAGACCGGCCGAGTCGGTTCGCCCAAGCGCCGCGAGATCGGTCACGGTGCGCTCGCCGAGCGTGCGTTGTTGCCGGTGGTGCCCAGCCAGGAAGCTTTCGCCTACACGCTTCGTCTGGTGTCGGAAGTGATGTCGTCCAACGGCTCCACGTCGATGGCGTCGGTGTGCTCGTCGTCGCTGTCGCTCATGGACGCGGGTGTGCCGATCAAGGCCCCGGTGGCCGGTATCGCCATGGGTCTCGTGTACGCGGAAGGCAAGTACACCAGCCTCACCGACATCCTCGGCGCCGAAGACGCGTTCGGCGACATGGACTTCAAGGTGGCGGGCACCGCTGACGCCGTCACGGCACTGCAGCTCGACACCAAGATCGACGGCATCCCGGCCGACGTTCTGGCCGCCGCGCTCGACCAGGCCAAGGAAGCTCGTCTCAAGATCCTCGACGTCATGAACGCCGCCATCAACGCGCCGCGCGCCGAAGTGGCCGAGAGCGCGCCGAAGATCACCTCCATCACCATTCCGCTCGACAAGGTCGGCGAAGTGATCGGACCCAAGGGCAAGGTCATCAACACCATCCAGCAGGAGACCGGCGCCGACATCAGCGTCGACGACGACGGAGTCGTGGGCATCGTCACCATCGGTGCAGTCGAGGGCTGGCGTATGGAAGACGCCAAGGCGCGCATCCTCGCGATCGTCGATCCGCCCAAGGCAGAACTCGGCGCGGTGTACAACGGCCGCGTCGTGTCGATCACCAAGTTCGGTGCTTTCGTCAACATCCTTCCCGGACGTGACGGCCTCGTGCACATTTCGAAGTTGGGTCGCGGCAAGCGCATCAACAACGTGGAAGACGTCCTCACACTCGGCCAAGAGCTCGAAGTGCGTGTCGACGACATCGACGACAAGGGCAAGGTGTCACTCACTCCCGTGGGCGACGACTTCGCTCCGGCCGCCGGTGGCGACTCGTCGGGTAGTTCGTCGGCTGGTTCGTCATCAGGTGATCGTCCGCGTTCGGGCGGCGCGGTGTCGGTGAGCTT
>VERK01000034.1 GCA_018882725.1 Actinomycetota bacterium
CACCAGTGCGTTGGTTCCTGACACCTTGGTGGCACCCCAGATCAAGTCGAAGTTCTCGGTGAACTTCTGCCAGATCTTCGAGGGCGGAGCGAGGAAGTAGGGCTTGAGGTCGAAGCCCTTCACCACGAGTTCCCAGAGCGCGATGAAGCCCACGCCGAACACCGCCGGCGGAAGCGCGTTGCGCGCAATGGAAGCGGCTCGCGAACTCACCGGTCTTCGATCCCCCGCACGTGCGCAGTCATCTCCACACCACGAAGCGCCTCGCGCACCGCGGTGATGCCAGCGAAGAATGCGGCGTTGTCGCGAGTGGCATCGGTGCGTTCACCTTCGATGTTGACGTCGACGATCTTGGTGATGCGGCCAGGCCGTGGTGACATGACCACTACTCGGTTCGACAAGTACACGGCTTCGGGAATGGAGTGGGTCACGAAGATCACGGTGCTGCCCGTACGACGACAAATGCTCAACAGTTCGCCCTGCATGTGCTCCCGCGTCATCTCGTCGAGAGCACCGAAGGGCTCGTCCATGAGGAGGAGTTGCGGGTGTACCGCCAACGCGCGAGCGATGGCCACACGCTGCTGCATGCCGCCCGACAACTGCCACGGGAAGTGCTCGGCGAAGTCGGCCAGCTTCACGAGCTCGAGCATCTCGAGCGCGCGCTCACGTCGCTTGGCCTTGTCCCAGCCCTTCAGTTCGAGCGGCAGCTCGATGTTCTTGGCGACCGTGCGCCAATCGAACAGACCCGACTGCTGAAACGCCATGCCGTAGTCCTGGTCGAGACGCGCTTGCTTGGGCGACTTGCCGTTGACAACGATGTCGCCCGAGGTGGGTTCGAGCAGGTTGGCCACCAGACGCAGCAGCGTGGACTTGCCACAACCCGACGGACCGATGAGCGACACGAACTCTCCTGAGGCGATGGAGAGATCGACGTCGACCAATGCATCCACCTGATTGGACGAGCCAGCATTGAAGATCTTGCCGACGTTGCGAATCTCGACGGCACTCATGTGGTGGCCTCCTTGGGGCGATTGCGCATCATGAAGATGTCGGCGAGGGTGACGAAGCCCGACATGGCCAGGCCGAGAAGTGCGGCGCCGAACACCGCGGTGAACACCTTGGCCGGATCGCTGGTGGCCTCGCGCGCGTACTCGATGATGAGACGCCCGATGCCACCTTTCAGGCCAGTGGAGATCTCGGCCACCACCACGCCGATGACGGCTGACGATGCCGCCAACTTGAGAGCAGGCACGATGAACGGAACCGCCGACGGGAAGCGCAATTTGAAGAGAGTCTGCGTCCACGAGGCGGCGTAGCTGTTCATGAGTTCGACCGATGCGGCCGGTGGAGACGTGAGACCACGCAATCCGCCCACCGCCACCGGGAAGAACGCGAGGAACCCTCCGAGCACTGAAGCCGACAGCCAACGTGGCCACTCCCAACCGAAGATCTCGAGCTTGCCGCCCCACGACACGACCAGCGGAGCGAGCGCGATGAGCGGGACCGTCTGCGACACCACGAGGTACGGCAGAATGCCGCGCTCGGCCACCTTGAAGCGCGCCATCAGGATGGCCAACAGCAACCCGAGTGTCGTGCCGATCACGAAACCGGCCAACGCCAGACGGAACGAAAACCACGCGCCGGCGAGAACTACGCGCCAGATCTCCCGACTCGAACCCCTCAGCTCGGGATCGGCGTAGCGCGACAACATCTCCCAGATGTGCGGCATCGCGTTGTCGTTGGAACGAGGCAACAACTTCCAGCCGAAGATCTTCCCGCCGTCGGCCGGACCGATCGCCTTGTAGACCTCCCACAACACCGCCACGAGAAGGAGCGACGCCACGAACAACACCACGCGACGAAGGCGGCGCTTGAGAGCCGAATTGCGTTGCGGAACGGTGACAGTGGCGGTCATGAACGTCAGCTCTTGGCCAGCACGTGTTCGGCGATGGCCGGAATGACCTTCTCGCCGTAGGCCTGAAGCGTTTCGTCTTTCGCGTCGTGCTGCAGATAGATGGAGAACTGATCGACACCAAGGTCTTGCAGTTGCTTGAGGCGTTCGATCTGGGTGTGTACGGGGCCCACGATGCAGAAGCGGTCGACGATCTCGTCGGGCACGAACGTTGTGTGCGTGTTGCCGGCCTGACCGTGCTGGTTGTAGTCGTAGCCCTGACGGCCCTTGATGTAATCGGTGAGCGCCTTCGGAACATTGGAGTTCTCGCCGTACCGCTCGACGATGTCGGCCACGTGGTTGCCCACCATGCCACCGAACCAACGGCACTGTTCGCGCGCGTGCGCCAGATGTTCGCTGCTTCCGTCGGTCACGTAAGCCGGCGCGGCCACGCAAATCTTCACGCTCTTCGGATCGCGACCAGCGGCCTTGGCAGCTTCACGAACCGCGGCGATGGTCCATTCGGCGATGCTCAAGTCGGCCAACTGCAGAATGAATCCGTCGCCAACTTCTCCTGTGAGAGCGAGGGCCTTGGGTCCGTACGCGGCCACCCACACCTCGGCGCGCGACTTCGACGCCCAGGGCAGGCGCAGCGACGAACCCTTGTAATCGACCGACCGACCATTGGCGAGTTCACGAATCACGTGAATGCTCTCGCGCAAGGTGGCCAACGTGGTCGGCTTGCCGTTGGTGACGCGCACCGCCGAGTCGCCGCGACCGATTCCGATGATGGTGCGATTGCCGAACATCTCGTTGAGAGTGGCGAACGCACTGGCCGTCACGGTCCAGTCGCGAGTGGCCGGATTGGTGACCATGGGACCGACGATCACGTTGCGGGTCTCGTTGAGGATCTGCGTGAAGATCGGGAACGGCTCCTCCCACAGGATGTGACTGTCGAAAGTCCAGACGTGGCTGAAGCCGAAGGTTTCGGCCCGCTTGGCCAGATCGACCACACGTGAGGCCGGTGGAGTTGTTTGGAGAACGACGCCGATGTCCACTGATCACCTGTTCTGCGGGAAGCCGAGATCGACTTTGCTCGTGCGCGGATCGGGCCAACGTGACGTAACCACTTTGCTACGCGTGAAGAACTGAATGCCGTCGGGCCCGTACATGTGAAGGTCGCCGAAGAGCGAGGCCTTCCAGCCACCGAACGAGTAGTACGACACCGGAACAGGAATAGGCACGTTGATGCCGACCATGCCCACGTTCACGTCGAACTGGAACTGGCGCGCGACACCGCCATCGCGTGTGAACAACGCCGTGCCGTTGCCGTACTGGTTGTCGTTGATGAGCTGCAGACCCTCTTCGTACGACTTCACGCGAACCATCGAAAGCACCGGGCCGAAGATCTCGTCGTCGTAGCACTTCATGCCCGGCTTCACGTTGTCGATGAGGCTCGGCTTCAGGAAGAAACCATCGGACGGCGCGCCATTGCGACCGTCGACGAGAACCTTGGCGCCTTCACCCGCGGCGTTGGCCACGTACGACGCCACCTTGTCGCGGTGCTCACCGGTGATGAGCGGCCCCATCTCCGAATCGGGTTCGCTGCCCGGGCCAACCTTCACGTTGGGGATGCGATCCTGAACCTTCTTGGCGAGATCGTCGGCGATGGTGTCGACAGCGAGAACGACCGAGACCGCCATGCAACGCTCACCAGCCGAACCGTACGCGGCGCTCACGAGAGCATCGGCGGCCATGTCGAGGTCGGCGTCGGGCAGTACGAGCATGTGATTCTTCGCGCCACCGAGCGCTTGAACGCGCTTGCCGTTCTTGGTGCCGGTCTCGTAGATGTACTTCGCAATGGGTGTGGAACCCACGAACGACACCGCGGCGATGTCGGGATGATCGAGCAGACGATCGACCGCGACCTTGTCTCCATGAATCACGTTGAAGCATCCGTCGGGAAGGCCGGCCTGCTTCAGAAGTTCGGCGATGAACATCGATGCCGACGGGTCCTTCTCGGACGGCTTGAGCACGAACGTGTTGCCGCACGCCAACGCGTTGGCGAACATCCACATGGGCACCATGGCCGGGAAGTTGAACGGCGTGATGCCCGCCACCACACCGAGTGGCTGGCGGATGTTGTACACGTCGACACCGGCCGACGCCTGCTCGGAGTAGCCACCCTTGAGCAAGTTGGGAATTCCGCACGCGTACTCGATGTTCTCGAGGCCACGCGCCACTTCACCGAGCGCATCCGACAACACCTTGCCGTGTTCTTTGGTGAGAAGACTGGCGATCTCCTTACGGTTGGCCGCCACCAACTCGCGCATGTGGAACATGATCTCGGCGCGGCGCGACAAGTTGGTGGAGCGCCACGCTGGCAGCGCGGCCTTGGCGACGGCGATGGCCTTGTCGATCTCGGCAAGGTCGGCGAATCCGACTTCCCCTTGCACCTGTCCGGTGGCGGGGTCGTAGATCTTGCCGGAACGTCCGGACTTGCTGGCCACCGTGTGGCCGTCGATCCAATGGTCGATGCGATACATGTCGTTCTCTTTCTGGTTGCTCGTGCTCGGGGGAATCAGACGAGGTACTGCGAGAGGCCACGCTTCACGTACTGGCCATGGCCCTTACGTCCGACGTAGTTGTCTTTCTCGATGACGACCGCGCCACGCGACAACACGGTGTCGACCTTGCCGTCGATGACCCAGCCTTCCCAGGCCGAGTGATCCATGTTCATGTGGTGCTTGTCATTGATGCCGATCTTGGTCTTGGTGTTGGGATCCCACACCACCACGTCGGCGTCGCTGCCAGGGGCGATGATGCCCTTCTTCGGATACATGCCGAACATGCGCGCCGGAGTGGTGCAGCACGTTTCGACCCAGCGCTCGAGCGACAGTTCTCCGTTGACCACACCTTGGTAGATGAGTTCCATGCGGTGCTCGACGCCACCGATGCCGTTCGGGATCTTGGAGAAGTCACCCAGGCCGAGTTCTTTCTGATCTTTCATACAGAACGGGCAGTGGTCGGTGGAGACCACGGCCAACTCGTTCATGCGCAAGCCCTTCCAGAGATCGCCCTGGTGGCCGTGACCCATCTGACCCACGAAGTGCGGGTCGTTGTCGCGCGAACGCACCGGGGTGGAACACACCCACTTCGCACCTTCGAAGCCCGGCTTGCCCAGCGTCTCTTCGAGCGTGAGGTAGAGGTACTGCGGGCACGTCTCGGCGAACACGTTGCGACCAGCGTGACGGGCCGCGGCAACTTCGTTGAGCGCGTCGCCAGCCGACATGTGCACGATGTACAACGGCACGTTGCCAGCCACGTGCGACAACACGATGGCGCGGTGGGTGGCTTCGGCCTCGAGCGGCGACGGGCGCGTGTACGAGTGGTAACGCGGGTCGGTGTCACCGCGAGCGATCGACTGCTGCACGAGCACGTCGATGGCGATGCCGTTCTCGGCGTGCATCATGATCATCGCGCCGCACTCGGCCGCGGTCTGCATGGCGCGCAGGATCTGGCCGTCGTCGGAGTAGAAGACACCGGGGTACGCCATGAACAACTTGAACGACGAGATGCCCTCGTGTTCGGTGAGGTACTTCATGGCCTTGAGTGACTGCTCGTCGACGCCACCGATGATCTGGTGGAACGCATAGTCGATGGCGCACTCGCCATCGGCCTTGCGATGCCATTCGGCCAGACCGTCGAACACGTTCTCGCCGTAGCGCTGCACGGCCATGTCGACGATGGTGGTGACGCCACCCCAGGCCGCGGCGCGCGAACCCGTTTCGAACGTGTCGGAGGCGAACGTGCCGCCGAAGGGCAGTTCCATGTGCGTGTGCACGTCGACGCCACCGGGGATGACGTACTTGCCCTTGGCGTCGATGACCTTGTCGCAACCCTGCTCGGCGCCGGCGAAATAACCCGGCGAGCCGACCGCGGTAACGGTTTCACCATCGATGAGAACGTCCTGATCGTGGACACCGGTGGGTGAAATGACCTTGCCGTTCTTGATGAGGGTCTTCGCCATGATCCTCCCCTTTCGCGTGTGTTGTGGTTCTTCTTCGAGTGATACGAACGATTACGGCTCGACGAGTTCGTCGTAGGCATCGGGCCGACGGTCGCGGTAGAAGGCCCAGCGATCGCGGATCTCGAGCAACTTCTTCATGTCGAGATCGCGCACGATGAGCTCGGGCTTGTACGGGTCGCCCACGTCGCCCACGAACTTGCCCTCGGGGTCGACGAAGTAACTCTGACCGTAGAAGTCGTTGGTGCCGAGCGGTTCGATACCCACACGATTGATGGCACCGACGTAATAGATGTTGGCCACGGCCGCGGCGGGCTGCTCGAGGCGCCACAAGTACTCGGACAATCCGCGGTGCGTGGCCGACGGATTGAACACGATGTGCGCGCCGTTGAGTCCGAGCGCGCGCCATCCCTCGGGGAAGTGGCGGTCGTAGCAGATATAGACGCCCACCTTGCCGACGGCGGTGTCGAACACCGGGTATCCGCCGTTGCCGGGCTTGAAGTAGAACTTCTCCCAGAACCCCTTGGTCTGCGGGATGTGCTGCTTGCGGTACTTGCCGAGGTACTTACCATCGGCGTCGATCACGGCCGCGGTGTTGTAGTACGTGCCGGGCTGGGTGACTTCGTACATCGGGAGCACGAGCACCATGCCGGTTTCCTTGGCGACGCTCTGGAACCGCTGCGTGGTGGGCCCGTCAGGGATGAGTTCGGTGTAGCCGTAGTACTCGACCTCTTGAACCTGGCAGAAGTACGGGCCGTAGAACAGCTCCTGGAAGCACATGACCTGAGCGCCTTGCTTGGCGGCTTCGTGCACTGCAGCCTCGTGCTTGTCGATCATGGCCTCTTTGGTGCCGGGCCAGTCGGTCTGCAGCAACGCGGCCCTCACAACATCAGCAGTCATCAGCCCTCCCGTGCCGGTCGCTCCCCGCGCGACTTCTCCTGCTCAGAGTAATTGGCACAGGAGAAATGGAACAATGGCAATATTGTGCCAGGACAATTCGTCACGTCCCGGAAACACACGAGAAATGCTCGACCTCATCTCACGACACGTCACCGATCGCAGCGCACGCGGTATCGCCACGACCATTTCGCGTCTGGTCTCGTCGGGTGAGTTGGTGGTGGGGGCTCGACTGCCCACCGTGCGCGATCTGTCGAAGACGTTGGGAGTCAGTCCCACGACGGTGGGCGAAGCGTGGCGCGCGTTGGCCGACATCGGCGCGATCGAAACGCTCGGCCGCAACGGATCGTTCGTGCGTCAACCCACCGGTCCGGGTGCACCGCGTCGTTACCGCCGCGTGGTGGCCGATCCCGACAATCGCGGACACTTCGCGCTCGATCTGTCGACCGGAACTCCCGATGCGCGATTGCTGCCCGATCTCGGTCCGGCGCTGGCGCGGGTGAGCAGCCAATCGCTCACCAGTTCGTACCTCGATCACGCGGTACTTCCCGAACTCGAAGCGGCATTGCGTGCCCGATGGCCCTTCTCCCCCGACGAGATCACCGTGGTGGACGGGGCGATGGACGCGCTCGATCGCGTGGCGCAAGTGGTGGTGCACCTCGGCGATCGAGTGGTGGTCGAGCATCCCACGTTCCCGCCGTTGCTCGATCTGCTCGAGCAGATCGGCGCCGAAGTGATCGGCGTGTCGCTCGACGACGAAGGCATGCTCGTCGACGAACTCATCGAGGCGTTGAAACTCGATCCGGTTGCCGTTTTCCTGCAGCCACGCGCACAGAATCCGACCGGTATCACGATGACAGCGCGGCGCGCCGAGGCCATTGCCCGTGCGATTTCAGCCTCGAAACACGGGGCCGATGTGGTGATCGTGGAGGACGACCACTCCGGTGACATCGCGCGAGGTGCGCTGGCAAGTATCGGTCATCATCTGCCCGAGCAGACCGTGCACATTCGTTCGTTCTCCAAGAGCCACGGGCCCGACTTGCGTCTCGCGGCCATCGGCGGTGTGGGGTCGGTCATTGCGACGGCGGCCAATCGTCGACTCCTCGGTCCGGGTTGGAGCAGCCGCATCCTGCAGGCCGTATTGCTCGAACTGCTCGACGATCACAGGACGGTGGATGCGTTGGCGCGAGCGCGTGACGAATACGCGGCGCGACGACGAGCGTTCGCTGAGGTGTTGCACGAGAACGGCGTGACCACCACGGGCACCGACGGCATCAACTTGTGGGTGCACGTGGCCGACGAGCGTTCGGCGCTCATGACGCTGGCCGCACAGGGAATCGGCGCGGCACCGGGTGAGCCGTTCATGGTGAGCGGCGCGGGCGAGTATCCGGCCGCAATCCGGCTCACGGTGGGGTTGGTGGGCGTGGACGACGACGCCGAGAAGGTGGCGCTGGCGGTGGCGGCCGCGGCACGGCTGGAGTCGTCGGCCCGACGCGGCCCCCGCTGACTCACGCCCTACCTCTCCCTCACTCACCTGAATGGGTGCGAAAACCCGGCAAATTTGCCGGTTATCTCGCCCATGCGGAACGTGCCCAGGGTTCATGGGGAACCAGACCGGCAAATTTGCCGGGTTTTCGCACCCATGAGATTGCGGGCACCTATGGGCTGGGGAACGGGGAGGTGCGCTACCGTTTCCGACGTGGTGTCGACCCCCTCTCCCACTCTTTCCTTCGATCCCGTGGGCGCCGAGCCCCGGCCTCTGGCCGAGTGGCTCACCACCTTCCACATGGCCTCGGTCGTCCTCGACCCCTACACCAACGAGAGCTCCTGGATCCTCGAAACCGCCGCCCGCATCCTGCGCGGCTTCGCCGGCGCCGCGGTGCGCGTGAACTTCATCGTCACCGCATCAGAGGACGACGCCCAGGCCTTCCTCGGACCGCTCGCCAAAGAGTTCCTGGTGTTCTCCGATCCCGACCGCTCGGTCGTCAAGGGTCTCGGCCTCACGTCGTTGCCCGCGTTCGTCTTCTTGCAGTCCGACGGCACCGTGCCCGCGGCCGCCGAGGGTTGGGACGCGTTGGCCTGGCGCAACGTCGCCAAGAAGATCGCTCACGTCACCTCGTGGTCGGTCCCGGCCATCCCGGCTCCGGGCGATCCGGTCTCGTTCCACGGCACTCCTGCCGCCTGATCCGATCACCGCGCAGTCATCGTTTCGCTTCCGCCGACCGATCTTCCCGTCGAAGGAATCGTCGCCGAACTCCGTGACGCGCTGAACGCTCACTCGGCCGCTGTACTGGTCGCACCACCGGGTGCCGGCAAGACCACGCTCGTTCCGCTTCGTCTTCTCGACGAAACGTGGCTCGACGGTCGCACGATCGTCATGCTCGAACCTCGACGACTGGCCGCCCGCGCCGCCGCGCGTCGACTCTCCGCACTCGTGAACGACGAACCAGGTGGACTCGTCGGCTACCAGACGCGCGACGAACGACGCATCGGCAAGAACACACGCATCCAGGTGGTCACCGAAGGCATCCTCACGCGACGGCTGCAATCCGATCCCGAACTTCCCGGGGTCGGACTCGTGATCTTCGACGAAGTGCACGAGCGCAATCTGCCCACCGATCTCGGACTCGCCCTCGTCCTCGACACGCAACGCAACCTTCGACCCGATCTGAAACTGCTCGCGATGTCGGCCACCGCCGATGCCGACAAGTTCGCCCGACTTCTTGGCGCCGACACCCACATCATCACGAGCGAAGGACGCCAGTTCCCCGTGGACATTCGGTGGGCTCCGCCGGGCAAACAGCAGCGACTCGACGACGCCGTGAGTCACACCGTGCAACGCGCCCTGCGCGAATGCGACGGGGACGTGTTGGTGTTCCTGCCCGGTATCGGCGAGATCACTCGTGTACAGCAGATGCTCGAGTCGAACCTCGCGCAATCCTCCGCTCACGTCGACGTGTATCCGCTCGCGGGTGCATTGTCGCTCGCCGATCAAGATCGCGCTCTCGCACCGTCGCCGGCCGGCCGCCGACGAGTGGTGCTGTCGACCGACATCGCCGAAACGAGCCTCACCGTCGACGGTGTGAGTGTGGTGGTCGACGCCGGCGAGGCCCGCGTGCCGCGCTACGACCCACGCACCGGCATGACACGACTCACCACCATCCCCACGTCACGCGCGTCGGCCGATCAACGGGCTGGTCGCGCCGGACGACTCGGCCCCGGTGTGGCGTACCGCTGTTGGAGCAAACTCGAACACGGAACCCGACGCGCACAGTTGGCGGCCGAGATCACGCAAGTCGATCTGTGCGGATTCGTTCTCGAAACACTCGCGTGGGGAACACCACTCGACGAACTGTCGTTCATCGACGCGCCACCGACCGCCACGTTGCAACAAGCGCGCGAACTGCTCACCATGCTCGGCGCGCTCGACTCCGGCGGTCGACTCACCGACGGTGGACGACGACTCATCGACATCCCGGTGCATCCGCGTCTCGCCCACATGATCGCCGAATCGTCCCGGGACGACCGGGCACTCGCCTGCGCCATCGCCGCTCTGCTCGACGATCGCGACGTGATGCGTGGTCGACCCGACGACGTGCCGATCGACATCGCACTCCGACTGCAGATCGCCTGCGGCGACGTGAGCGACGATCGCGCCGATCGGCGGGCGATCGCTCGTTGGCGAGATCGGGCCGATGATCTGGCCCGGCGCACCAACACCGCTCTCGACTGGTCGAGCATCGAACACGATCGTGCTGGCGCCGTTCTCCTCCTTGCCTATCCCGATCGACTCGCCGTGCGCCGGCAACCCGGACAGTTCCAGATGCGAAACGGATCGGCAGCGTGGTGCCGACCGACCGACTCCATGGCGACCGAACCATTCGTGGTCACCGCCGATCTCGACGGCGATCGAAAGAACGCGCGCATCCGCTTGGCCGCGGCAGTCGACGAAGCAACTATCGAGCAGGTGCTCGCCAACGACGTGGTCGTCGAAGCGGTGATCGTGTTCGACAAGGAGCGCCGCGACATCGTCGAACGAACCACTCGCCGCCTCGACCGCATGCGCCTCACCGATGAGACTCGCCGTCCGGCTCCGGGCGAGAAGGCCGTCGCTGCCCTGATCGAACACGTCGTGAGCACGCGACTGGCCGCCCTGCCTTGGAGCACCGGTACCCAAGAGCTCCGCAGTCGTGTCGCTTTCTTGCATCGTGAAGTAGGTGAGCCGTGGCCCGACTGGAGTGACAAGGCACTTGTGGCGAAGGTCAACGAGTGGCTCGCCCCGTATCTCGCCGGCATGACATCGGTGAGCGAACTCGCATCACTCGATCTCGCCATGCTCTTGCGCTCGCAACTCCCGTGGCCCGAAGGTTCGCGTCTCGACGAGTTCGCACCCGCGCACATCGAACTCGCCTCGGGTCGCAGTATCCGCATCGACTACACGTCAGGCGTCGCCGAAGGAACCGCACCAGTGATTCCCGTACGCGTCCAAGATCTGTTCGGCACGAAAGAACACCCGTCCATCGGTGGCGGACGCGTGAAACTCGTGCTCCAACTGCTGTCCCCGGCCGATCGGCCGATTCAGATCACGTCCGATCTACCCGGCTTCTGGGCCGGCTCATGGGCCGAGGTCCGCAAGGACATGGCCGGTCGCTACCCCAAACACAATTGGCCCGTCGATCCCGCCAACGCCGATCCGAAGCGAATGAAAGACCGATGATCGGTGCTGTCGAAATCGCCGGACTCTCGTTGCCGATGGTTCTGCTCTGCACATTGTTGGCCCTGATCGGTTCGAGCATCCAAGGATCGCTCGGCTTCGGGCTCGGCATGCTCACATCGCCGATCTTCGCCATGATCGACCACTCGTTCGTCCCGGTCGCGATGATGGTCGCCGTTCTGCCACTCACCTTCGGCGTCGCCATTCGCGATCGCAAGCACATCGACACCAAAGGATTCACCTGGGCGATCGTCGGACGCTTCCCCGGAGTCGTCATCGGACTCGTGGCGCTGCGCGCGATGGACGGCAACGCCCTCGCGTACGCGGTGTCGGCATCGGTGATGCTCGCGGTCGTCATTTCAGTCGTCACGTCGCGCCGCGGCCAGGTGATCACCACCACTCCGGCCACCATGACCACCGCCGGATTCGCCAGCGGCTTCATGGGTACGGTCACGTCCATCGGCGGTCCTCCGATGGCTCTCGTCTACAGCGACGGCGAACCGCGCACCATGCGCGCCACGATCGCTGCCTTCTTCAGTATCGGGGCCACGATCACGGTCATCGGTTTCGTACTGTCGGGCGAGATCGGCCGACACGAACTCGCTCTCACCGCGGTGATCCTGCCGGGTGTGGTGGGTGGGCTTCCGATGTCGGCGCTTCTCGGCAATCGACTCTCGCCCGCCGTGATGCGCCCGCTGATTCTCGTGATGTGCGCCTTGTCGGCCACGTTGCTGTTCCTGCAGACCGCTCTCTGAGCGGGCAGCCACGAGCAGCGCGACCTAGCGTGTCGCCATGGCCGAATTCGCCTTCACCGAGATCCTCCCGCTCGGCTCCGACGACACTCCGTACCGACTCGTCTCCACCGAGGGCGTCAGTACGTTCGAGACGTCGGCCGGCACGTTCTTGCGCGTCGAACCAGAAGCGCTCACGCTCATCACCCAGGAAGCGATGCGCGACATCGCGCACTTCCTGCGGCCCGGTCACCTGCAGCAACTGCGCAACATCCTCGACGACCCCGAAGCGAGCGACAACGACCGATTCGTCGCGCTCGATCTGCTGAAGAACGCCGCCATCTCGGCCGGTGGAGTTCTTCCCATGTGCCAGGACACCGGAACCGCGATCGTCAAGGCCAAGAAGGGCCAGTTCGTGTTCACCGGTGGTGGCGACGAAGAAGCCATCGCCCGCGGAGTGTTCAACACGTATCTCACGAGCAACTTGCGTTACAGCCAGATGGCACCGCTGTCGATGTACGACGAGGCGAACACCGGCAACAACCTTCCGGCCGAGATCAAGATCGCCGCGATCGACGGCGACGCGTACAAGTTCCTCTTCATGGCCAAGGGTGGCGGCAGCGCCAACAAGTCGTATCTCTTCCAGGAGACCAAGGCTCTCCTCAACGACAAGACGCTCTTCCCGTGGTTGTTCGAGAAGATGAAGTCGCTGGGCACGGCGGCGTGTCCGCCCTATCACCTCGCCGTCGTCATCGGAGGCACCTCGGCCGAACACGCGGTGGAAACCGCCAAGTTGGCCAGTGCCCGTTACCTCGATTCGCTTCCCACGAGTGGCAGCAAACTGGGCCACGGTTTCCGCGACATCGAGATGGAAGCGCGCATTCTCAAGCTTTCGCAAGAGACCGGTATCGGCGCGCAGTTCGGCGGCAAGTACTTCTGCCACGACGTGCGCGTCATTCGTCTGCCACGCCACGGTGCGTCGTGCCCGGTCGCGATGGCCGTGTCGTGCTCGGCCGATCGCCAAGCCCTCGGCAAGATCACCAAGGACGGCATCTTCATCGAACAACTCGAAACCGATCCTGCTCGTTTCCTGCCCGACGTCACGCACGACGAACTCGAAGGCACAGCCGTCGTGCACATCGATCTCAATCGCCCGATGAGCGAGATTCGCGCCGAGTTGAGCAAGTACCCGGTGAAGACACGCGTCATGCTCACCGGATCGCTCGTGGTCGCGCGCGACATCGCGCACGCGAAGTTGAAAGAGCGCATCGACGCCGGCCAGGGTCTCCCCGACTACATGAAGAACATGGCCGTGTACTACGCCGGTCCGGCCAAGACACCTGACGGCATGGCCAGTGGTTCGTTCGGGCCCACGTCGG
>VERK01000241.1 GCA_018882725.1 Actinomycetota bacterium
GTGTACGCCGAGAAGGCCCAGGCGACGATCGAGTCGATCGTGGCCGACGAGGGCCTGCGCGTGATCGGATGGCGTTCGGTCCCCGTCGATCCGTCGTGCCTCGGTGCGAGTGCTCGGCAGGTGATGCCGTCGTTCAAGCAGTTGTTCATCGGTGATGCGGCCGGTTCGAGCGGGATCGCTCTCGATCGCAAGGTGTTCGTGGCGCGTAAGCGCATCGAGCACGAGTTGCCGGCCGAGCAGAAGACGTACTTCCCGTCGCTTTCGAGTCGGACCATCGTCTACAAGGGCATGTTCACCACACCGCAGCTGGGTGCGTTCTATCCCGACCTGGCCGACGAGCGCATCGAGAGCGCGGTGGCTCTGGTGCACAGCCGCTTCTCCACCAACACGTTCCCGTCGTGGCCGTTGGCCCACCCGTACCGGTTCATCGCGCACAACGGCGAGATCAACACCGTGCAGGGCAACCGCAACTGGATGCGCACGCGTGAAGCGTTGTTGAAGAGCCAGATCATCCCGGGCCTCGAGCGCGCGTTCCCGATCTGCACGCCCGGCGGAAGCGACTCGGCCAGCTTCGACGAGGTCCTCGAGTTGCTGCACCTCGGTGGACGGTCACTTCCGCACGCCGTGCTGATGATGATCCCGGAAGCCTGGGAGAACCACGAGACGATGGACGCCGCGAAGCGCGCGTTCTACCGATTCCATTCCTCGCTCATGGAGCCGTGGGACGGACCGGCCTCGGTCGCGTTCACTGACGGAACCTTGATCGGAGCGGTGCTCGATCGCAATGGTCTGCGTCCCAGTCGTTACTGGGTGCTCGACGACGGCTTGGTCGTCATGGCGTCCGAAGTGGGTGTCATCGACGTCGATCAGTCGCGGGTGTTGAAGAAGGGTCGACTGCAACCGGGTCGTATGTTCCTCATCGACACGGCCCAGGGTCGCATCGTCGACGACGAGGAGATCAAGCAGCAGTTGGCGTCGGCCGAGCCTTATCAGGAGTGGCTCGACGAGGGTCTCATCTCGTTCGACGATCTTCCCGAGCGCGAGCACGTCGTGCACAGTCACTCGAGTGTCCTGCGCCGTCAGCAGGTGTTCGGGTACACCCACGAAGAGTTGAAGATCATCCTCGCGCCGATGGCCAAGACGGGGGCCGAGCCGATCGGATCGATGGGCACCGACACCCCGATCGCGGTGCTGTCCGATCGTCCGCGCCTCTTGTTCGACTACTTCCAACAGTTGTTCGCTCAGGTGACCAATCCGCCGCTCGACGCCATCCGCGAAGAAGTGGTCACGAGCGTCGGATCCACCATCGGACCCGAGGGCAATCTTCTCGAGCCCGGTCCGGGAAGTTGCCGCCAATTGGTGCTGCCGTTCCCGATCATCGACAACGACGAGCTGGCGCGCATCATTCACGCCGATGACGAAGGGTCGTTCCCCGAACTGCACGCCCATGTCGTGTCGGGTCTGTACCGGGTGTCGGGCGGAGGGTCGGCGCTGAAGTCGGCGCTCGACGAGATCCGCGCCGAGGTGTCGTCGGCCATCGAGGCCGGGGCCCGCGTGATCGTGTTGTCCGACCGCAACAGCGACGAAGCCTTGGCGCCCATCCCGTCGTTGTTGCTGACCGCGGCCGTGCACCACCATCTCGTGCGCGAGAAGAAGCGCACGCAGGCCGGGCTCGTGGTCGAGTGCGGAGACGCGCGCGAAGTTCACCACATGGCTCTGCTCATCGGATTCGGCGCCGGAGCCGTGAATCCGTACCTGGCCTTCGAGTCGATCGAGGACATGATCCGCGAAGATCTGCACGGTCTGGGCGGAGTCGATGCCCATGCGGCCGTCAAGAAGTACATCAAGGCCTCGGGCAAGGGTGTGCTGAAGATCATGTCGAAGATGGGTGTGAGCACCGTCGCGTCCTACACCGGCGCACAGATCTTCGAAGCCATCGGTCTGGGTTCCGAACTAGTCGACGAGTACTTCACCGGAACCGTGAGTCGCCTGGGTGGAATCGGCCTCGACGAGATCGCCGCCGAAGTGGCGGCTCGTCACGCCACGGCCCATCCGAAGAATCCCGAGCACCGTGCGCACCGCAAACTCGACCTCGGTGGTGAATACCAGTGGCGCCGCGAGGGTGAGTTCCATCTCTTCAACCCCGAGACGGTGTATCGCCTGCAGCACGCCACACGGGCCAAGCGCTACGACATCTTCAAGCAGTACACCAAGGCGGTCGACGACCAGTCGCGAAATCTCGCGACCTTGCGTGGGCTCTTCGACTTGAAGACGGGTCAGCGGCCGTCGGTTCCGATCGACGAGGTCGAACCGGTGTCGGAGATCGTGAAGCGCTTCTCCACCGGCGCCATGAGTTACGGCTCGATCTCGGCCGAAGCGCACGAGACGCTGGCCATCGCCATGAACTCGATCGGCGGCAAGAGCAACACCGGTGAGGGCGGCGAAGATCCCGAGCGTCTCTACGACCCGCAGCGGCGCTCGGCCATCAAGCAAGTCGCGTCCGGTCGTTTCGGAGTCACGAGCGAATACCTCGTGAACGCCGACGATTTGCAGATCAAGATGGCGCAAGGAGCCAAGCCTGGTGAGGGCGGGCAGTTGCCCGGCCACAAGGTGTACCCGTGGGTGGCCAAGACTCGTCACTCCACTCCCGGTGTCGGACTCATCAGTCCGCCGCCGCACCACGACATCTATTCGATCGAGGATCTCAAGCAGCTCATCCACGACCTGAAGAACTCGAACCCGTCGGCGCGCGTGCACGTGAAGTTGGTGGCCGAAGTCGGCGTCGGGACCGTGGCGGCCGGTGTCAGCAAAGCCAAGGCCGACGTGGTTCTGATCTCCGGGCACGACGGTGGTACCGGCGCATCGCCGCTCACCTCGCTCAAGCATGCCGGCGCACCGTGGGAACTCGGCTTGGCCGAGACGCAGCAGACGCTCATGCTCAACGGTCTGCGCGACCGCATCGTCGTTCAAGCCGATGGTCAGATGAAGACCGGCCGCGACGTCGTGATCGCCGCGTTGCTCGGGGCCGAAGAGTTCGGCTTCGCGACCGCACCGTTGGTGGTGAGCGGCTGCATCATGATG
>VERK01000242.1 GCA_018882725.1 Actinomycetota bacterium
AACCGAGACAGGTCGTGATTCACGCCTGCTCGTTCCCAATGGCACGCCGGGCTTGGAGACACAGGGCGTACACGCCTGGTTCTCCAAGCATCACGCTCTCGAAGACGTGTCGTTGCGTTTTCCCAGCAACTCGATCACCGGCCTCATCGGCCCATCGGGCTGCGGGAAGAGCACGTTCCTGCGCTTGTTGAATCGGATGCACGAGTTCATTCCGGGTGCGGCGTTCGCTGGCCGCGTTCTCCTCGACGGCGAGGACATCTACGGTCCCGATGTGAACCCGACCCAGATCCGCCTGAAGGTCGGCATGGTCTTTCAAAAACCCAATCCGTTCCCGGCGATGTCAATCGCTGACAACGTATTGGCTGGACTTCGGCTCGCGCGTATCAAGACGGCCAACAAGAACGAGCTTCTCGAGGACTGTCTGCAACGTGCTGGACTCTGGAAAGAAGTGAAGGACCGCTTGAAGGCGAGCGCGGGATCTTTGTCGGGAGGCCAGCAGCAGCGTCTGTGCATCGCCCGCGCGCTCGCGGTCAAGCCCCAAGTTCTTCTGATGGACGAGCCGTGCTCGGCGCTCGATCCCGGCTCCACCTTGCGGATCGAAGAGACGGTGGTTCAACTCTCGGAATCGATGACGATCATCATCGTCACGCACAACATGCAGCAGGCGGCACGAGTTTCCGATTACTGCGCCTTCTTCTTGTCCGAAGGTGGTCCCGGTCGCGTGGTCGAGGCCGGCCTCACCTCGACGATCTTCACCAACCCGGTCGATGCCCGCACCGCCGACTACGTGCAAGGTCGTTTCGGCTGACCATTCCCGAATCGAGTGCGTGAAAAAGCCCACCGTTTCCGGTGGGCTTTTTCGTCGTATCAGTCCGCTGAGCGCGGAGTCGATTGACTAGCGACGCTTCTTGGCGGCCTTCTTCGGAGCAGCCTTCTTGGCCGTCTTCTTGGGAGCTGCTTTCTTCGGAGCAGCCTTCTTGGCCGTCTTCTTCGGTGCGGCCTTCTTCGGAGCCGGCGCCGGAGTCGAGCGCTTGGTGTTCAACTTCGGTGCAGGAGCAGCTCCGAGTGCGATGTCCTTGAAGCCCTTGAGCGCCGTGATCTTGGCGACGGTCTTGGCCTTCACCTTGATCTGCTCTCCAGTCGCTGGGTTGCGAGCCATGCGCGCGGGGCGCTTGATCTTCGCGAACTTGGCGAATCCGGAGATGTTGACGATCTCGCCCTTCGCAACAGTGGCCAAGATGACGTCGATGGTTCCTTCGACGAGCTTGCCCGCTGTCTTGTTGTCGACATCGGTGTGGAGTGCTACTGCCTGGATGAGGTCACGTTTCTTCATGGCGGAAAACCTAGTTCGGGCCTCGTGGCCGTTGGTGGATACCCGGCCCGATTCGCGCGGTTTTTGCGGACTTTTTCGAGGCTCGGGGCGAGGGCCGAACGACGGGCGATCTCAGTCGGTGAAGAGCATGCGGTCGAGGATGTCGTTCGCCGCGCTCGTCCACTCCGCGTGTTCGTCGGGTCCGGCTGCGAGATCGAACCCCACGATCACCCGGCCGAAGACGATGGCCTGGATGAAGTTGGCGATCAGCCGGGGCCGGTACCGATGGGTGACGTGACCGCGGTTCTGGGCCTGCTCGATGATCTGGGCGAATTCGGTGGAAAGTCGGGTCTGAGCTTCTGCCAGCCACGTCGCGTACTCCGGGCGGCCGGTGGTTCCGGCGATGACGGCGGCACGCTCCACGCGCTGGGCGGTACGTGAGAGATCGGACACGAATGCCGTGACTGCTTGGAGGTTCCGGCGAAGTTCTTCGCGTGAGATCGCCTGATCGGTGATCGCCCGAATGGGTCCGATGGTCTCGAGGATCATGGCTTCGAAGTGTCGAGCGTGCGCGGCCGCGATGAGTCCGTCTCGGGACCCGAACGACGCGTACAGCGAACTCTTCGAGATTCCCGTGCGCTCCATGAGGGTCTCGATACGGAAACCCGACTCACCCGATTCCTTGAGAATGTCGATCGTCGTCGCGACGACCTGCTCGAGGTCGGGGATGTGACGGGGAGCGCGCTGACGAACCTTCACTCGGAAAAACCTAGCCCACTACAACGAAATCAGGGGCAATCGTGTCGTTCAGAAGCCCCACGTGTGGAAGTGATCGAACCACTCGCGTGCGGCCGACAGGATCTGGGCCTCGGTCATGGCGTTCAGATTGCTGTCCATGGCGCCCACCACCTTGGCCGCGGTGGCGGGGTGCTTGCGCTCGAGAAACTGTGTGAACCGCAGGATGTGGTCGGCTTTTCCCTTGCCGTGGCCGATGATCAGAATCTCGTTCGCGTCGGCCAACGCCTGGGCGATCGATTCGTAGAAGCGCAGGTTGCTGTGGTCGGTGTCGTGGCCGCGGTTGTGCTGAGCCTGCCGAACATGATGGTGCTGGCCGAGATCACTCGGTGCGTGCAGTCGCTGTGGCGCCGTGCCCTTGTCCATTCCGGCACTCCACACGCGGGCTTCGTCCCGGGTGATCGCCACGATCGCCATGGCGCTTCGAGCAGTCATCGTCATCGCATGCCTCCGACCCGTCACCGTAGGGACGAGCAGGTGTCGGAGGGGTTCGACGGATGTACTCGATTCCGGGAGTGCCAAGTACCGTGAGGATCGTGAACGGCGCCGAAGCCCTGTTGCGCACACTTGTCGCTTCGGACGTCGACGTGTGCTTCGCCAATCCGGGCACTTCCGAGATGCACTTCGTGGCCGCCCTCGACCGCGTGCCCGGAATGCGGGCCGTGCTCGGATTGTTCGAAGGTGTGGTCACCGGAATGGCCGATGGCTATGCCCGAATGGCTGGCAAACCGCCCGTCACGTTGCTCCATCTCGGCCCCGGTCTCGCCAATGGCTTGGCCAATCTCCACAACGCGCGCCGGGCCGCCTCGCCCATTGTGAACGTGGTGGGCGACCACGCCATCACCCACGCGCAGTACGACGCACCTCTGGCATCCGACGTGATCGGTTTCGCGCGCCCGGTTTCGGGCTGGGTGCATTCGGCGGTCAGCGCCCGCACGGTTGGCGCCGACGCGGCCCGCGCCGTTCAAGCC
>VERK01000035.1 GCA_018882725.1 Actinomycetota bacterium
AAATGTGTAAAAGAGACAGGCCCAAGGTTCTGCCAAAGGTGGTGTGGTCGGACGACGGCCAGTTGCGCGCGCTGTTGATGCCCGGCGATGCCGGCTACGACGACATTCCGACGCGCTGACCCGAATTCCAGGCGTTGTAACCGCCGAGGATGTCGCTCACGTCGACGAAGCCGAGTGAACGAAGGGTGCTGGCTGCGATCGACGAGCGGTAACCACCGGCGCAGAACACCACGGTGGGTTTGCTGCGATCGAGTTCACCGACACGACGAGTGAGCGAAGGAAGATCGATGTGCCGGGCACCGGTGATGGTGCCGGCCTCCACTTCGCCCTTGTTGCGCACGTCGACGAGTTGTAGATCGTCGAGTTCGGTGCGTCGGTGGTCGAATTCGTGCGCGGTGAGGCGTGATGCTGATGCGACCAGCGTCGGATTCTCGAGGAACTGCTTCACCGGATCGTCGAGGTATCCGATGACGGCATCGAAACCGATGCGGGCCAGTCGAGTGAAGGCTTCCCGTTCGCGTCCGGCCTCGGCGACGATGACGATCGGCGTACCGGCCACCACGACTTCACCGGTGTACTCGGCGAAGCGACCACCCAGACCCACGTTGATCGAGCCACGCAGGTGACCGATGGCGAAGTCGGCGTCGTCGCGGCAGTCGACCACGGCGGCACCGCTCTTCATCGCCGACAGAACGTCGTCGATCGACATTGCGGCGAGCGGTGCGTCTTCGTGAAACACCTCGCGGATCTGTCGATTGATGGTGGCGGCATGGAGGAAATAGAGCGGTGCGGTCGATTGTCCCTCGGTCACGACGGCCACGAAGTCGTCGACCGACATGGGCGCCAACGCGTAGTTGAATCGGCGCTGCTCACCGATCGTGCTCACGGTGTTGGTGGAGAGGTTCTTACCGCAGGCGCTACCAGCTCCGTGAGCGGGATACACGAGTGTCGAGTCGGGGAGGGCGAGCAGTTTGTCGCGCAGTGACGAGTAGAGCATGCGGCCCAGATCGTCGGCTCGCTGACCCACCGACGCGAGCAAATCGGGTCGGCCCACGTCGCCGATGAACAAGGTGTCGCCGGTGAACACAGCGTGGGGCGTCGACGACTTGGTCTCGCGGGCCACGATGGAGATCGACTCGGGCGTGTGTCCGGGTGTCTCGAGAATCTCGAGATGAACGTTGTCGTCGGTGTCGCCGAGTCGAATGATCGAACCGTTAGCGAGAGCATCGATCGGAAAGTCGGTGCGACCGGCTGCGGCGGCACCGAACACGATGCGGGCTCCGCAGGCTTCGGCCAGTTCGAGATGGCCCGACAAGAAGTCGGCGTGGAAGTGCGTCTCGATCACATGAGTGATGGTGAGTCCGTGTTCGCGCGCGTCGTCGAGATAGAGCGAGATGTCGCGCTGCGGATCGATGACCACCGCCTGCCCGCTGGTGGTGTCACCCACCACGTACGACGCGTGCGACAGACAGGCGAGATAGTGCTGATTGACGTAGAGGCTCATGGTTGGTCGCTCACGCCAACTTCAAGAACAACTTCTCGACCTCGGACAAGTCGAAGCCGTTCTTGGCGGCCTCCTTCGGGTCGGAGATGCAGTGCGTGAGCCCAGCGGCGAGGAGTTTGAACCCCACTTGATCGAGGGCCGTACTGGCCGCCGATACCTGGGCGACCACGTCGCGGCATTCGCGACCCTCGGTGAGCATCTGCTGGATACCGCGGACCTGGCCTTCGACGCGGCGCAGCCGCTTCACCAGATCGTCGATCGTCTCGTCGGGAAGTTTCATGGTGCTCCTCTCGCCTTCGATAGTACCCCCAGGGGTATCGAAATCAAGGCGGGAGGTATCAGCCGCGCGGGCTGAGGGTCACCGGCGTCTCGCTGACTTCCTGGCGGGCCGAGCACCCGGCCATCTGGACCGGCGGCACGGTCTCACGCACGATCTGGTCGGCGATGGCCCGGAACGCGTCGGCGGCCGGACCCGAACCAGCCAGCGAGACGGGCTCACCTGCGTCTCCGCCGGCGGCCACGGTGGGTTCGATCGGAATCTGCCCGAGCAGCGGAGCTCCGATTTCATCGGCCAGGGCTTGTCCGCCACCGACACCGAACAACGGGTACTCCGAACCGTGATCGCACACGAACGTGCTCATGTTCTCGATCACACCGGCGATGCGCAGGAACGAACGGCGCGCCATGTCGGCGGCGCGGATGGCCACCTTCTGCGCGCTCACGGCTGGCGTGGTGACGATCACCATGTCGGTTCGCGGCAACAACCGCGCCAATCCCATCTGAACGTCTCCGGTGCCGGGCGGCATGTCGATGAGCAGATAGTCCATCTCGCCCCACGCCACATCGCGCAGGAACTGCTCGAGTGCCTTGGTGAGCATGAGTCCACGCCACATGAGAGCGGTTCCCTCGTCGTCGACGAGGAAGCCGGTACTCACGACCTTCAGGAGACCCTTCCCGACTGTGCGCGTGTTGGGCAGGATCTTGGGCCGTCCACTCTCTTCGTCGCGCTCGGCCTCGAGACGCTGATCGATGCCGAGCATGCGTGGAACCGAGAAGCCCCAGATGTCGGCGTCGAGAACACCAACCGTGTAGCCCTGGGCGGCGATGGCGGCAGCGAGGTTGACCGTGACCGAGCTCTTGCCCACGCCACCTTTGCCCGACGACACCGCGATCACGCGCGTGGTTGCGGCCACTTCGGTTTCGGGGGCTCGCTCACGTGCGTTCCAGCGGGCCTTGGCCATGGTGGCCGACCGCTCGTCGCTGGTCATCTCGCCCCATTCGATCTTCACGCCGCGCACACCGGGGTGAGTGGCCACGCGGGTCTCGATGTCCTTCTTGATCTGGGCGCGCAACGGGCAGCCACCGATGGTCAGCTTGACGTCGACCACCACGAAGCCATCGGCCGACACCGAACGACACGAGGCCATGCCCAGGTCGACGACGTCACTGCCCAATTCGGGGTCGATGACGGCCCGGAGAAGGTTGGTGACTTCTTCCACGGACGGCGGCTCGAACGGGCGCGTCATGGCCCAATCGTACCGGTGGTCCCGCCGAGACTGGCCAGCCAGGCCACCGATACAATGCGAGCAACGACGGAGGAGAACAAACGTGATCACCCTCACCGATTCAGCAGCCACCAAGGTCAAAGAACTTCTCGAAGCCGAAGGTGCAACCGATCTCGCGTTGCGTGTGGCCGTGCGTCCCGGCGGATGCAGCGGCTTCTCGTACGAGATGTTCTTCGATGGCGACATCGCCGATGACGACAAGCAGGCCACCTACGGTCCGGCCGTTCGCGTGGTCGTCGACCCGGCCTCGGCTCAGCTCCTCGAGGGCGCGACCCTCGATTACAAGGACGGCCTCAACCAGGCCGGGTTCAACATCACGAACCCCAACGCAACGCGCACGTGCGGTTGCGGCCAGTCGTTCAGCTGAGCGCTTCGCGAATTTCGTTCGCGTCCCACACTGCGTCGAGTCGTTCGACGATCGTGCCGGTGCTGTCGGTGATCCACACGACCGGCTCGAACGTGAGCATGGCCGCCTCCACTGCCGGGGCCACCACGGTCGCCGCATCGTCGGCGTACACGTCGGCATGAACGAACAGCACTGAATCACCGAGTTCGTCGGACAACGCGATCATCTGCTCGAGGACGGGCCCACAGACTCCGGTCTGACAGTGCGCTGGTGTGCCCACCACGTACACCACGGGTTTGCCGAGCGTGAGTGCTTCGGTGAGTGTGACCGCGTGGAACGGACACGGCTCGGGTTCGCGCGAACAGATCGGATCGACTCCACGCGGATCGTCGGTGGTCGGCGTGTCGAAGCCGGGCAACGACTCGCCCACGCGTGCGACCGGTAGTTCGTCGGCTGGTCGTACCTGAAACGCGGTGGGTTCGGACGGGCCGCCGTCGACGACGAGTCCGTACACACCCGCCGTGGTGAGCGCGGTGCGGAACACGTAGAACGGAATCGTGCCGTCGCCGAGTGTGCGACGATCGGCGAACAAGTCGTCGACCAACACCTCACCGGTGTCGTAGTCGACGACCTTGCCGGTGAGTCGAGTGGGTCCTTCGGCGAGTAGGCCGGCGGCCGTCGCGAGTGACACCGGCAGTCGTTGGAGTCCGGGTGCGAGTTCGGTCGGTACCCATCGCGTTGCCAACACCACGTCGTCGGGCAACGTCGCGTCGCCGTTCGTGCCGTCGGCGGTGCCGTTGCCGGAGTCGTTGGTCGAGTCGCCGCCGCAGGCCGCGATGAGCAGAGCGGTGGGCAGTGCGAATGCGGCCGTACCCGCGGTGCGTAAGAGGTCGCGACGCGAGGTGGAGCGAGGAGTCACACTCCGAACGCTATTGGCGCGCATGGGTGTGCACCAGATCACGGGCTGTGACATGGAAAGGTGGAGGGCGTGGAGTTCGTGTTGAACGGCGAGCCGGTGTCGGTCCCTTCCGAGGGAACGTTGTTGTCGGCCCTGCGCGATCGATTGGGTGTGCGCTCGGCCAAGGATGGGTGCGCACCTCAGGGTCAATGCGGTTGTTGCACCGTGCTCGTGGACGGTGACCCGAGGGTGGCGTGTGTGACGCCGGTGTCGCGTGTGGCTGGTCGTGCCGTCACCACGTTGGAAGGTGTCGACGACAGCGTTCGGCAGGGTTGGGCCGAGGCGCTCTGCGCAACCGGTGGCAGTCAGTGCGGGTTCTGCACACCAGGGATCGTCATGCGTTTGCTCGACGTCGAACCGGTGAAGGCTGATGTCGAGCGGGCGTTGCTGGCCCATGTGTGTCGATGCACCGGATGGCAGACGATCGTCGAAGCCGCCGTCGATCGTCCGCAGCGACGTGAACGCGACCTCGATGCTGCAGCCGAACGTGCTCGTATCGAAGGGGGTGCATCACAACGAGTGGCTCCTGATGTCGCGCTGGGTCGTGGCGGATTCGCCGACGACTCGGCACCGTCCGATTCGCTCGTCGCGATACTCGCGCCGTCAGGAGAGTGGGTCGTCGCGTCGTCGGTGCCCGAAGCCCGTCAACGTGCCGGCGTCGTTCCCGGTCGTCGCTCGACTGTCGGACTCACGTGGCCGATCGACGTGCCCGCTGATCGACAACACGAATTCGTGCGAACTCTGCGCACCACGTGGGTCGAACCGGCGTATCTCGAACCCGATGCGGTGTGGTGTGCGCCGGGTGGTGAACCGACGGGCCCGCTCACCAACGGTGGTGCGTTCGGTGGCAAGACCACATCGTGGTTGCGCGACGAAGTGCGGCGACTCGCCGACGAACACGGACAGCCGATGCGCATCGTGCTGTCGCGCGAAGATGTGGTGCGCCGCGGAGCGAAGCGGCCGCCGATGGCAGCCGGAGTTCGCGCCGATGGAAGCGGAGTCGTGTGGGCGCGAACCACTCCTGGTGTGCGCGAACTGATGGCCACCGTGGCGCCCGATTGGGACGTGATCGAGGTCGACGTTCCCGGACCACCCACATCACTCGATCTGCGCGCCGCCGTGTGGGCCGAGATCGCGGTTCTCCGCTCGTCGGTCAACGATCACGATCGAGTGGTGGCCCCGAATGGTGCGTGGGCCGAGGCGTCGAGTTCGGGTGATGTCGTGACCGTTCGCGTCGGTTGTGGCGACACGTTGGACGACGTGACGTTCCGTTCGTATTGCATCGGTGCCGCGCACATGGCTCTGGGCTGGGTTCGGTCGGAAGGCATCGCGGTCGATGTACAGGGGACGGTGCACGACCTCACGATTCGATCGTTCGGTGTCGTTCGCGCGGTCGACACTCCGGCCGTGCACATCGAGGTCGTCGACGACTGTTCACCGGTCCGCAACGTGAGCGATGCGGTGTTCGCGGCCGTGGCCGCCGCCGAGTGGCGCCGGGCCGAGTTCGCTCCGCGCTGGCCGTGCGCCCGCGACGGTCGATGACTAGCGTGAGGGCATGGCCAACAAACCTGCTGCTCCCATCGGTCCGTACACACCGGCAGTTCGCGCCGGCGACTGGGTGATCGTCTCCGGTCAACTCGGTATCAAGGACGGGGCACTCGTTCCCGGCGGCGTGGCCGGTCAGACCGCGCAGGCCGTCGTCAACCTGAAGGCTCGTCTGAAGGAGATGGGTCTCACCATTCACGACGTCGCCAAGACGCTGTGCTTCCTCACCGACATGGACACCTTCGCCACGTTCAACGAGGCGTATGTGGCTGGCTTCGACGGAGCGCGTCCGGCTCGCTCGACCATCGGCGTGGCCGCGCTGCCCTTCGGTGGCGCGGTGGAAATCGAGGCCTGGGCCTTCAAGCCGGTCGCGGCGAAGGCGGCACCGAAGAAGGCTGCGAAGAAGACCGTGAAGAAAGCTGCGCCCAAGAAAGCCGCGAAGAAGACGGTGAAGAAGGCCGTCAAGAAGACCATCAAGAAAGCGGCGCCGAAGAAGGCCGGCGCGAAGAAGTCGGGCCGCAAGAAGTAGAGTCGAATCGTGGCCGGAGCAATCGTTCTCATCGTCGTTCTGTTGCTGTTCCCCGTTCTCGTGGGACTCGGCACAGTGGGTATCGCCGGACTCCTCGGTCATCTCCTCTGGAAAGACGGCGAAGCCCGTCACGAAGGCAGCGAGCTCCTCGATCTCAACACTTGATGTTCGTGTCGCTCGCTGAGCGGCATGGCAGGCTGAGTCGGTGCATCGACACGACCCCCTGATCGCGCATCTCGCCGATCGCGCGTTGGACTACTCCCTCGATCGCATCCGGATGGATCCGGTGCCGCTCGACGCACCGAAGCCGTACGACGAATTGTTGGCGACCGTGGGCCAGACCATCACCGCCGACGGCATTGGTGGCGATCGTGCGCTGCAGTTGTTCATCGACGTTCTCGCACCGGCGTGCATCTCGGTCGATCACCCGCGGTTCTTGGCCTTCGTTCCGGGCGCACCTACCGAGGCGTCGGTGATCTTCGACATGGTCGTGTCGGCGAGCAGCATCTACACCGGCTCGTGGCTCGAAGGGGCTGGAGCCGCTTTCGCCGAGAACCAAGCGCTGCGTTGGTTGGCCGACCTGGCCGGATTCCCGAATTCGGCGGGTGGAGTGTTCGTGAGTGGCGGAACGGCCGGCAATCTGTCGGCACTGATCGCGGCTCGTCATCGTTGGCGCTTGCGTGCGGCGGGTCGCCTCGATCGCGTGCGCGGAATCATGATCGCCTCGGGCGGTGCGCATTCGTCGGTTGCCCAGGCCGCCCACGCCATGGATGCGGACGTCGTGTCAGCCCCCACGGACGAGCGCGGACGCCTCGACGGAGAATCGGTGGCAATGGTGTTGGCTGGTCTGCCGGCGTCCGATCGCGAGCGCGTGTTCGCCATCATCGCGACGGGCGGAACCACCAACCTCGGTGTGGTCGACGATCTCGACGGCATCTCGCGACTCTGCAACAGCGAGAACATCTGGTTCCACGTCGACGGTGCTTACGGGTTGGCGGCGTTGTGCGCTCCGAGTGTTCGCCATCAGTTCAACGGCATCGAGCGGGCCGACAGTTTCATCGTCGACCCGCACAAGTGGTTGTTCGCTCCATACGACAGCTGCGCGCTGGTGTACCGCAACATTCACGACGGTCGCCGCGCGCACACCCAGCAGGCCGAGTATC
Organism: Actinomycetota bacterium; assembly: GCA_018882725.1. Lineage (GTDB taxonomy): Bacteria > Actinomycetota > Acidimicrobiia > Acidimicrobiales > Ilumatobacteraceae > Casp-actino8. The sequence continues at coordinate 7,611 of VERK01000035.1, forward strand.
TCGACGTACTGCACGGCGGTGAAGCCGAAGAAGGTCCGTGGCACGAGATGAACCCGGCCGACGTAGCGCATCACCTCTCACGTCGCGCTCGCGGACTTCCGTTGTGGTTCAGCCTGGCCACCCACGGCACGAGCGCGTACACCGAAGCCATGGAGACCACTCTCACCGTGGCGCGCGAGGCGGCCGCCGCCATTCGTTCGCGACCAAATCTCGAACTGCTGATCGAGCCCGACCTCAGCATCCTCGTGTTCCGACGCACCGGCTGGACTCCCGAGCAGTACCAGCGATGGAGTGACGATCAGTTGAACACCGGCCAGTCGTTCGTTGTGCCTTCGTCGTGGAAAGGCGAGACTGTGTTGCGCTTCTGCATCGTGAATCCCCGCACGACCATGGGCGACATCACCGACATCCTCGATTCATTGGACACCACACCATGACTGCTCGTGCCGACCTCTTGCTGAAGAATGCTCTCCTCGTCGCCACCATGGACGACCAGCACCGCGAGTTGGCCGGTGGCTGGGTGGCCATCACAAACGGGCTCGTCTCGGGAGTCGGCAGTTCGGTCGACCCGATGCCCGAAGCGACCGAGATCGTCGACGCATCCGACTGTCTCATCACGCCGGGTCTCATCAACACCCATCACCACATCTACCAGAACCTCACGCGGGCCTTCCCGCCGATGACCGACAAGCCGTTGTTCGGCTGGTTGCAGTCGCTGTATCCGCTGTGGCGGGCCATCGACGAAGAGTCGGTGCACGTGAGTGCGTTCGTCGGATTGGCCGAACTCGCGATGTCGGGCTGCACCACCAGCACCGATCACTTGTACCTCCACCCACGCGGTGCGGGCGATCTGCTCTCGGCCGAGATCGCGGCCGCGCGTGAACTCGGCGTTCGTTTCCATCCGACCCGCGGGTCGATGTCGTTGTCCGAAAAGGACGGCGGTCTTCCTCCCGACGATGTGGTCGCCGATGACGACGAGATCCTGGCTGCGAGCGAAGAGGCCGTACGGCGTCACCACGATCGCTCGCACGGGGCGATGGTTCGCGTGGCGCTTGCACCGTGCTCGCCGTTCAGTGTGACCGAACAGTTGATGGTTCGCTCGGCCGAACTGGCCGAGAAGCTCGACGTGCGCCTGCACACGCATTTTGCCGAGAACGCCGAGGACGACGACTTCTCCATCGCAACGTTTGGTTGTCGCCCGATGGAGTACCTCGAGCGCACTGGCTGGTGCACCGATCGCACCTGGGTCGCGCATTGCGTGATGCCCAACCCTGATGAAGTGAAGCGACTCGGGGCCGCGCGTATCGGTGTGGCCCACTGTCCGAGCAGCAACTTGATTCTCGCGTCTGGTATTTCGCCGGTCGTGCCGTTGCGCGCCGCTGGCGTGAAGGTGGGCCTCGGCGTCGACGGTTCGTCGTCGGCCGATTCGGCATCGCTGTGGCTCGAAGCGCGTCAGGCGATGTTGTTGGCCAAGTTGCGCGACGGTGCGAGCGCCGGCACGGCTCGGATGGCCCTCGACGTGGCGACGCGCGGGGGTGCAGGCTGTCTCGGTCGCGAAGGCGAGATCGGCGAATTGAGTGTTGGTGCGGTGGGCGACGTGGCCGTGTGGAAGCTCACCGGCCCGCAGTTCGCTGGTGCCTTGGCCGACCCCATCGAAGGTTGGTTGCGTTGCGGCCCTATCGGCGCCCATCACACGATCGTGCACGGTCGCTTCGTGGTGCGCGACGGTCGCGTGACTCACCGCGATCTCGACGACATGCTCGGTCGTCACGCGCGCGAGAGCCGACGCATTCAGCAACTCGACACCCGTGGCTGACCACTCGTTTCCGCACGCCGTCCTCTGGGACATGGACGGCACTCTCGTCGACACCGAGCCCTACTGGATCGACGCCGAGTACGACATTGTGGAAGCGCACGGTGGCACCTGGAGTCACGACCATGCCAAGGCGTTGGTTGGCTCCGACCTTCTCGATTCGGGTGAATACATCCGACGGCACGGCGGAGTCGATCGTTCGCCGGCCGAGATCGTGGAGATGTTGCTCGACCGTGTGGTGGCGCGTGTTCGTCAGCAGATTCCGTGGCGACCCGGTGCGCGAGAGTTGCTCGGGGCCGTTCGTTCGGCCGGTATCGACACCGCGCTCGTGACGATGTCGTGGAAACGATTCTCCGACGAAGTGGTGGCGTGTCTACCCACGGGAAGTTTCACGGTGTCGGTCACCGGTGACGAAGTGACGCGGGGCAAGCCACATCCCGAGCCGTACTTGTTGGCCGCCGAGCGGTTGGGTGTCAGACCGCAGGACTGCGTGGCGATCGAAGATTCGCCGACGGGCACACGCTCGGCTCTGGCCGCGGGTTGTCGCGTGCTCGGTGTTCCACACGTGGTCGACATTCCGGCCGAGTTGGGCGAGTCAGCGGAATTCCCCGGCCGCCTCACCATCATCCCCACCCTCCACGGCCTCCAACTCGGCGATCTGGTGAGGATTTTTGACCGTATGGGTAAATAATCCTCACCAAAACAACGGTTAGGACCAGCGGGATTGGCCGAAGCGGTAGCCCACGCTGCGCACGGTCTGGATGAGGTTGGCGTGCTCTTCACCCAACTTCGCGCGCAGACGACGAATGTGAACGTCGACCGTGCGTGCACCGCCGTAGTACTCGTATCCCCACACGCGCGACAGCAGCATCTCGCGTGAGAACACCTTGCCCGGGTTCTGCACGAGGAACTTGAGCAGCTCGTACTCCATGTACGTGAGATCGAGCGGACGGCCGTCGACCGAAGCCTGATACGTCTCGAGATTGAGCACGAGCTGTCCGTAGTCGTCCACGTCGGGTCGCAGGGCGCTCTGCGTGTACGACAGCAGATGGCGCAGACGCGCTTCGAGTTCGCGCGGGTGGAACGGGACCAGACAGAAGTCGTCGAAGAGTTCGTCGCGCAACGTGAGATCGTCGAGTTGAGCGCCCGACACGAGAAGAAGAAGGGGAGCGTTGGCGGCGTCGCGCTTGCGAAGGGCGCGACAGAAGTTCCAGGCCGCATCGATGTCGTGATCGGCGCACACGATGGCTCCGGTCCAGCCGTCGGACGGCTCGGCCTTGGTGACGTCGTCGGCCGATGCGAACGACTTCCAGCGATAGCCGGCGAGATCGAGCGTCCGCACCAATTCGGGCGGAGGCGACTCGGGGAAAACGGCGATCAGGTCGGAAGTCATGTCAGGTGGAGCGCAGATACCTCTGCAGTTCGAATGGTGTCACCTGCGTCTTGTAACCGCGCCACTCGGAGCGCTTGTTGCGCAGGAACCACTCGAAGATGTGCTCTCCGAGGGTCTCGTACACGAGCGACGACGTTTCCATCACGCGCAGAGCATCAGCCAGCGACTGAGGCAACTGCTCGATACCGAGTTTGCCCAGGGCGTCGTCACCCATCTCGAAGAGGTTCGAGTCGGCTTCGGCCGGCAGTTCGTATCCCTGCTCGATCCCGCGAAGGCCGGCGGCGAGGATGACTGAGAAAGCGAGATACGGATTGCAGGCCGGATCGGGCGACCGGTACTCGATGCGGGTGGCCAAGGGATTGGCCCGCTTCGGGACCGGCACGCGGATGAGACCGCTGCGGTTGTTGCGAGCCCACGACACGTGAACCGGCGCTTCGAAACCCGGAACGAGACGCTTGTACGAGTTGACGGTCTGGTTGGTGATGGCCGTGATCTCGCTGGCGTGGAACAGAAGGCCAGCCATGAAGCGCTTGGCCGTCTCGGAGAGGTTGTACGGGTCGTCAGCCGAATAGAACGCGTTGCCGTCGGCGTTCGACAACGACATGTGCAGGTGCATGCCACTGCCCTGGACGCCCTCGAGCGGCTTGGGCATGAACGTGGCGTGCACACCTTGTGCAGCGGCGACTTCCTTCACCACGAGACGGAACGTCATGACACTGTCGGCCATGGTGAGTGCGTCGGTGTGGCGTAGGTCGATCTCGTGCTGAGACGGCGCGTCCTCGTGGAACGAGTACTCGACCGGAATGCTCATGGTCTCGAGCGTGCGGATGGTCTCCTTGCGGAGACTGCCGGTCACGTCGGTGGTGGTGAGATCGAAGAAAGAAGCCTCGTCGAGAACGCGCGGCGGTTGACCGGGCTCGGGCGGAGCGAAGTAGAAGAACTCGATGTCGGGAGCGATGAGGAAGTCGAGACCCATCGCGTGCGCGCGCTGCAGGTTGCGACGCAACACCTGGCGCGGGTCGCCACCGAATGGTGAACCATCGAGGTGGTGAATGTCGCAGAACACGCGGGCTTCGGGAGCCTTGGCGTCGGCCCAAGGAAGCGTCACGAAAGTGTTCGCATCGGGAATGGCGAGCACGTCGCTTTCCTGAATACGCGAGAAGCCGTCGATCGACGAACCGTCGAAGGTCATGCCGTCTTCGAGAGCGTTCTCGAGTTCGGCCGGGCTGATGGCGAAACTCTTCAGGTTTCCGAGCACGTCGGTGAACCAGAGTCGGATGAGACGGACTCCGCGTTCTTCGACGGTGCGTAAGACGTAATCGCGCTGCTGTTCGAGCATGTTCACTCCTGCAGTCTGCCGTTGGCCCCGCGAATTCGGGCCGGAAAAGCAAGAGGGCCGGGTTTCCCCGGCCCTCTCTGGTGGCGACGTTGCCCCATCAGCCCCCGCACACCGTCTCGATCAAGAGACGCGTGACGATGTACGGATCCATGTTGGCGTTCGGGCGGCGATCCTCGGCGTAGCCGCGGCCGGTCTTCTCGACCGTCCACGGAATACGAATGGACGCGCCACGGTTGGAGACGCCGTAGCTGAACTTGTTCCAGGGAGCGGTCTCGTGGTGACCCGTGAGACGGCTCTGGATGTCGTGGCCGTAGTTCTCGACGTGCAACATGACCTTGCTACCGATCGCCTCGCAGGCGGCGGTGATGGCCTTCATGTCGGTGTCGTTGCGCATGGCCTTGGTGGAGAAGTTGGTGTGCGCACCCGCGCCGTTCCAGTCGCCCTTCTGGGGCTTGGCGGCGAGGCTGATCACCACGTCGTAGTCCTCGGCGATGCGATGCAGCAACCAGCGGGCCACGGTGAGGTGGTCGCTCACGGTGAGCGCGTCAGCGGCACCGATCTGGAACTCCCACTGACCGGGCATCACTTCGGCGTTGGTGCCTTCGATGAGAAGACCAGCGTCGAGGCAAGCCTGCGTGTGCTCTTCGATGATGTCGCGACCCACGACGCGGCCGGTGCCGACGCCGCAGTAGTACGGACCCTGCGGAGCGGGGAAGCCGTTGCTGGGGAAGCCGAGCGGCGAGCCATCGGGGCGCATCATCGTGTATTCCTGCTCGATGCCGAAGATCATCTCGTCGGAGGCGAACTTCTTGGCCGCGTCGGCGCAGGCAGCGCGCGTGTTGGTGGGGTGCGGTGCACCGGTCTGCGCGAGCATGACCTCGCACAGAACGAGAATGTTCTTGCCGCCGCGAATCGGGTCGGGGCAAGTGAACACCGGATGCAGAGCACAGTCGGACTTGTCTCCGGGCGCCTGGTTGGTCGACGATCCGTCGAATCCCCAGATCGGCGGCGTCGTCACGTCGTCGGCCAGGATCTTCGTCTTCGAACGAAGAAGGGGCGTCGGCTCGGTGCCGTCGACCCAGATGTATTCGGCTTGGTAGGCCACGGGTCCTCCAGGGGGTGATGGTCCGGCACGTCGCCGGAGCTGTATGGGGCGATCACAATCTCGCAGGAATCCGTTTCTTTCCCTTTGCCCAACTGTGAACGCTGTGTGAACCGTGCCGTGCTACGGCCGCTGCATCTGGCCGAGCGTGGTGAATCCAGCCTGCTCAGCACGACTTTTCTCGCCCGGGTCACGACCGGGTCGCCGTTAGCCTCGGCCAGGTGACGACACTGCGCATCGGGCTGGCCCAGCTCGACCCCG
>VERK01000243.1 GCA_018882725.1 Actinomycetota bacterium
GGCACCGATCACGATGACGGGTCGGTCGGCGGCCATCAGGTCTCGAGACCCACCAAGTGGGCGACGTCGTTGTAGCGAATCAGTCGCCAACGGCCCGTGCGAACCAGTTCGACTTCGGTGATCGACGTGTTCTTGGTGTGGATCTCGAACGATCCGGTGCCGAAAGTGCGCAGCGCCTGACGCAACACCGTGTCGATCACACCACCGTGACAGAACACGACGACGGTGGCGTCTTGGTGATCGTCGATCAAACGGCGCACCGCCGTGCCGATGCGCAACTGGAACTGGGCAATGGTCTCGCCACCGGGAAACGTGATTCCGTACGGGTCGTTCTCCCAATCGGGGTTGCCGAACTTCTGCTCGAATTCGACGTACGTGAGCCCGTCGCAGTCGGGGCCCGGGTCGTGCTCGCCCAGATCGGGATCGACGAGGACATCGCGGCCGGCGAACGCCGGCAGAACGATCTCGGCGGTTTCACGAGCGCGCGGATAGGCACTCGAGTACACGAAGTCGGGCACGAATTCGGGCTGGTTCAGCCAACGCTCGTGCAACCGCTCGGCTTGGCGACGCCCGAACGCGGACAAGCCAGTGCACGAACGGGGGCCGCCAACCACTCGATTGACGGTCACCTGTGATTCGCCGTGACGGACGAGAACGAGCCGGGTCATCGGTCAGGCGAGCTTCTCGACGAACGATTCGAGCTGCCGCAAGTTGCGGCACTCGTACGTGCCGTCGGTGAAGTTGCCGTATTCGCCCACGATCGAGTCACCCGTGTTCCAGTACGAGCGGGGTTCGGGGTTGAGCCAATACACGTGGCGCGCTTTGGCCCGGATCTCCTTGACGACCCAGGCCTGCGATGCGTGATAGTTGTTCCGCGCGTCACCGAGCAGAAGCACGGTGGTCTTCGGTCCGACATCCTTGCCGTAGCGCTCCCAGAACACTTCGAAGGCGTGGCCGTAGTCGGAGTGTCCGTCGACCCACACCACGTCGGCTTCGGTGTTGACACGGTGGATGGCTTCGGTGATGTCTTCGGTCCCCTTGAAGAACTGAGTGACTTCGTCGATGCCGTCGATGAACACGAACGAGCGGACCTTCGAGAACTGGTTCTGGATCGCGTACACGAGCATGAGCGTGAAGCGCGCGAAAGCAGCGACGCTGCCGGAGATGTCGGCGACCACCATGAGTTCGGGCTTGGCCGGCCGGGGGTACTTGAAGCGCGGATCGGCGGGAACCCCGCCGTACGACAGCGAGTGGCGCACGGTGTTGCGGAAGTCGAGCGGTCCGCGCCGACCGTGTCTGCGCTTGCGGGCGAGTCGAGCGGCCAACTTGCGCGTGAGCGGATACAGCGACTTCTTGAGCAACTGCATCTCGTCACGGCTGGCGTGCATGAACTCGACGTCTTCGGGAAGCGGCTTGCGCAACGTCTTGGCCATGGCCTCGGCGCCGCGATCTGCGACCAGACGACGTCGGATCTCGGCCTCGATCTCCTTCTTGAACTCCTCGATGCGCGACTGGTACTCGTCTCGCTCGAGACGCTCTTCGAGCTGAGTGAGTTCACCACCCACTTCTTGCTTCGAGGCCTCCATCAACTTGTCGAGCATGCCGTCGAGGTCGAGGTTGCGCAGAGTGCGATAGAGGTAATACGTGCCGCCCACGGGGCGACCCGGCTCCATCCCGGCGAATCGCTGCACGGCCTGCTTGGCCAGAGCGCGCATGAGCGCCTGATCGCCGTTCAGCAGCGCTTGCATGAGGATCTGGGCGATCTCCTCGGGAGTGAGCGAGTCCATGCCGCCCGACGAACCTCGGCCATCACCCTGCTGCTGGAGTTGCTCCTGCATCTCACGCCACATCTCGTCGATGGCGTCATTCGACTCTTCGTTGATCTTGTACTGCGGACCGCGGAGCGAGAAGTAGACCTCGAAGACCGTCTCGAACGAACGCCAGTGAGCGCTGTTCTTCACCAACGTTGCGCCGAGCGCGTACTTGAAGGCATCGCGATCCTCGAGCGGAATGTGCTGGACCGCCTCCATGGCGTCGAGGTTCTCGGTGAGCGACACGGGAAGCCCCGCGTTGCGGAGTTCCTGAACGAAACCGGAGAGAAGATCGAGCACGGGTGTCTCAGGCCAGGTCGACCGACAGTTCCTTGGCGGCCTTGGCGATGTCGGTCTGGTACTTCAGGAGCACGTGCAGCGTTTCCTTGGCCGTCTGAGCGTCGATCGTGTCGGCGTTGAGGAGCATGAGAGTGCGCGCCCAGTCGAGTGTTTCCGACACGCTCGGCGCCTTCTTCAGATCGAGCTGACGGATACTCCGTACGATGCGTGCGACCTGATCGGCGAGATGCTCGGTGATACCCGAGACCTTGGCCAGCACGATTTCCTTCTCGCGCTCCATCGTGGGGTAATCGACGTGCAAGTACAGACACCGGCGCTTGAGCGCCTCGGACAACTCACGCGTGTTGTTGGAGGTCAAGAACACCATCGGGATCTGCGTGGCCGTGATAGTGCCCAGTTCGGGAATCGACACCTGGTACTCCGACAGGATCTCGAGCAACAAGGCTTCGGTCTCGACTTCGACGCGGTCGACCTCGTCGATCAAGAGCACGACCGGGTCGGGAGCGCTGATGGCTTCGAGGAGCGGGCGGGTGAGGAGGAATTCGCGACTGAAGATGTCGTCGTGGATCTCCGACCACGAATCGCTGTTGCGATCGGCCTGGATGCGGAGCAGCTGCTTCTTGTAGTTCCACTCGTACAAGGCTTTCGACTCGTCGAGACCCTCGTAGCACTGCAGACGGATCAACCGGGCACCCGTGAGGTCGGCGATGCTCTTGGCCAACTGTGTCTTGCCCGTTCCGGCCGGACCCTCGACCAGTACCGGCTTGGCCAGGCGATCGGCGAGGTAGGCGACACCCGCGATGCCGTCGTCGGCGAGATAGTTGACGTTGCGCAGACCATCTCGGACCTGCTGGACGGAATCGAAACGATGGGGCATGTTTTCACCCTACAAGTTGCCCCCTCCCGGCTCCCCTACCCGGGCCGACCTACCCTTGTCGCCAGTGACCGACCACACCCCGAACG
>VERK01000036.1 GCA_018882725.1 Actinomycetota bacterium
GGTGTGCACTGCCACATCGGGTCGAACGTGTTCGCGGTCGAGTCGTTCGCCAAGGCGGCCGATGTGATGTCGCGCTTCGCGGCGCCGTACGACTTCCCCGAACTGACGCTCGGTGGCGGACTCGGCGTCGCGTATACCGAAGACGAGGAAGCTCCCACCATCGGCGCGTGGGGAGCTGTGCTGCTCGACGCCTGTCGGTCGATTGGCATCAAGTCGGCGGTGTTCGTCGAGCCCGGTCGCTCGATCGTCGCGAGTGCGGCGATCACGGTGTATCGCGTGGGCACCGTGAAGGACATTCCGGGAGTGCGGCGCTACGTGTCGGTGGATGGCGGCATGAGCGACAATCCGCGTCCAGTCCTCTACGGCAGCGGTTACGAAGCGTTCGGTATCGCCGACGTCGGTGCCGCGCGGACCGAATCGGCACGCATCGTGGGCAAGCACTGCGAGAGCGGTGACGTTCTCATCTTCGACGCCGACCTTCCGGCCGGTGTGAAGGTGGGCGATCTCGTGGGCACTGCGGTCACGGGTGCGTACGGACATTCGATGGCCAGCAACTACAACAAGGTGCCGCGTCCGGCGGTGGTGTTCGCGGCCGACGGCACGGCTCGTGTGGTGGTGCGCCGCGAAACAATGGACGATCTCGTCCGCCTCGATCTGCCGTAGACGGTTGTCGTTGACACACCGATCTGGCAAGATTCGTTCACTCCCCCGAAGGCTTCGGCTTTCGGGTTCAGGCCCGCCGGCAACGGCGGGCCTTTGTATTCACCACGTGGATGGTTTGTAGAAGACGCCGTGTGAGTCCCTTACTTCTTGAGGTAACTGGCAGCTGGTGATTGCGGCAGCTCGCAAGCGCCGGGTCTCGCTGGAGACTTCTTGTAGTGAGGCTGATGGACGACTGTGGCCTCGTGGATTGACGACGGTGACGTGACGTCCCAAATCTTGGGTGAGCATCCGGATCGGTTCTCGGAGGTCTGCATCGTTCGAGAAGACGACTGCCTTCTCGTGGTTCCCCTTGAATGCGTCCATCAGAAGGTGCACACCAAGATTGACGTCGGTTCCTTTCTCTTCGGCACGCCAAACCGGAACCGATGTCTGACCATCGTTGTGACGTCGCGCGCCGATGCGGGTGAGTGACAGCAGAGGCTGGGCGAGTCGCCCAGGGTTACGAACAAGCGGCATTCGCTTTCGTCGTCTGACGAATTCGCCGAGGATCACCGTGGTTGTTGGCTGAACCTCGAGCGCCCGAATGTAGATCTGCTGTCGCTGAGCGAGATCTGGGTCGTGATCCGGTGACGAGAGATGCGCCGTGAAGTACTTGACGCTGATGACCTCGTCGTGAGGACATACCCGTTGAGTCAACTTCATGACGTCGAGCCACTTCCATCCCTCAGTCGACCCACTTGCGGCCATGAGTTCCCGCGCCCCGTGGTACAGGTTGAGGCCGTCGATGTAGGCGCGCACTTCTGCCATGGGAGGAACCTACGAGGAGGGTGTTGCGTGGTCCGTTCATCGGGACTGGAACGGCCCAGGAAATCGAGGCCTGGGGTGTGGCGATCTCCCGTAGCCTGAGGCACCGTGACAACCGTGGAGAACAAGGGTCGAGTCGTTCGCGTGGGCGTTCTCGGGTGCGGCAACGTCGGTGCCGCCCTCGTGAAGCTCATCGAACAGCAGGCCGCCAGCATCGAGGCGCGCACCGGTGTGCGTCTGCAGGTGGTGGCGGTGGCCGTGCGCAACCTGTCGCGCGATCGCGACGTGGTTCTGCCCGAGGGTCTCCTCACCCGTGACGCGCATGCGGTGGTGGCCGATCCCAATGTCGATCTCGTGGTGGAAGTGATCGGTGGCATCGAGCCCGCGCGTGAACTCATCTCCACCGCTCTGGCCAACGGCAAGCCCGTGGTCACCGCCAACAAAGAACTCCTCGCCAACGTGGGCACCGAGTTGTTCGCCGCCGCCGACTCGGTCGGTGTCGACCTCCTGTTCGAAGCCGCCGTCGCCGGTGGCATTCCGGTCATTCGCGCGCTGCGCGAAAGCCTGCGTGGCGAACCGGTGAGCCGTGTGATGGGCATCATCAACGGCACCACCAACTTCATCCTCACCAAGATGACCGAAGAGGGCGCCGACTACGGCGCGGCCCTCGCCGAAGCGCAGCGTCTCGGTTACGCCGAGCGCGACCCAACAGCCGACGTGGAAGGTTTCGACGCCGGCGCCAAGGCCGCGATCATTGCGTCGATCGCGTTCGGAGCCAAGGTCGTCGCCGGCGATGTGTACCACGAAGGAATCAGCCGCGTGTCGGCCGCCGACATCGCGGTGGCCAAGCGTCTCGGGTACGTGGTGAAGTTGCTCGGCATCGCCGAGCGCGATGCCAATGGCGAGATCGCCGTGCGCGTGCACCCCGCCATGGTCCCCAACAATCACCCGCTGGCCAGCGTGCGCGAGAGCTACAACGCCGTGTTCGTGGAAGGCGGGGCCGTCGGCTCGCTCATGTTCTACGGGCGTGGCGCGGGCGGTTTCCCCACGGCCAGTGCGGTGCTGGGCGACGTCATCGACGCCGCCGTCAACCTCGGTAAGGGCACGCACGGCACCATCGGAACGTTCGCCAAGGCACACATCCAGCCGATCGACGAGACAAGCGCCGAATACCTGTTGTCACTCGACGTGGCCGACAAGCCCGGCGTGTTGCATGCGGTCACCGGTGCGTTCGCGCGTCACGGTGTGAGCATTCGCGCGGCCGAGCAAGAGGGCAGTGGTGCCGGTGCTCGCCTCGTGTTCATCACGCACGTGGCCAAGGAGTCCGACGTTCAGGCCACTGTGCGCGAACTGCGCGACCTCGATGTCGTGCAGCAAGTCGGAACCATTCTCCGCGTCATCGGGGCCTGAGCGCGCTCATGCGTTACGTCTCCACGCGTGGTCAGGCGCCCGAACTCGGGTTCAACGATGTCTTGCTCGCCGGTCTTGCGACCGACGGCGGTTTGTACGTGCCGGCCGAGTATCCGCCGCTGCCCGAACTGCCACTCGGTGGCTACGCCGAACTCGCGCACGCCGTGATGCAGCCCTACATCGGCAACGAGATCGATTCGACCGCGTTGCTCGCGATGTGCCGCGAGGCGTACGGAACGTTCCGCCATCCGGCCACGGTGCCGCTCGTGCAGATCGACACCGACGAGTGGATCATGGAGTTGTTCCACGGCCCCACGCTCGCGTTCAAGGACGTGGCGTTGCAGTTGGTGGGCCGTCTGTTCGATCACGTTCTGGCGCAGCGCGGCGAGCGGCTCATGATCGTGGGGGCCACCAGCGGCGACACCGGCTCGGCCGCCATCGACGGCGTGAAGCGTTGCGACAACGTCGACATCGTCATCTTGTATCCGCAGGGTCGCGTGAGCGACGTGCAGCGCAAGCAGATGACGACGGTCGATGCACCCAACGTGCACACCGTGGCCATCGACGGCACCTTCGACGATTGCCAAGACCTCGTGAAGGCCATGTTCAACGACGCGGCGTTCCGCACCGAACTCAATCTGTCGGCGGTCAACAGCATCAACTGGGCGCGTGTGATGGCGCAGGTCGTGTACTACGTGGCCGCCATCGATGCGCTGGGTGGTCGGCCGGTGTGCTTCAGCGTGCCTACGGGCAACTTCGGCAACGTGCTTGCCGGGTGGATCGCGGGCGAAATGGGAGCCGAGGTCGATTCGCTCATCGTCGGCTCCAACACCAACGACATCCTCACGCGCTTCTTCGACTCGCAGTCGATGGTCGCGTCGGGTGTGGTGCCCACGCTCAGCCCGTCGATGGACATCCAGGTGTCGTCCAACTTCGAGCGTTTGCTGTTCGAGATGAACGACCGCGATGGCGGGGCCACGGCCGAGCAGATGTCGCAGTTCCGTTCGACTGGCCGCATGGGAGTCGAGCCGGATCAATACGCGCGTTGGATCGCGCCGACGTTCCGCGCGGCGAGCTGCGACGACCACGGAACTCTGGCCACCATGCGGAACGTGTACGAAGCGACCGGCATGCTCATCGATCCGCACACGGCCGTTGGTGTGTCGGCCACGCGTCAGCGAAAGGCACAGGGGGTTCCGGTGGTCACGCTGGCCACGGCCCATCCGGCCAAGTTCCCCGATGCCGTCGAACGCGCAACCGGTGTGCGTCCGACACTGCCCGAGCACCTGGCCGATCTGTTCAGCCGCCCCGAGCGCACCCACCCGCTGCCCAACGATCTGGCCGCGGTGCAGTCGTACGTGCGCTCAGTGGCTCGATAAGTCGATCGTCAGGATCAACACGACGGGATGTGGGTCGCCCACATCACCGGTTCGGAATTCGTTCACGAACTGGTAGTCGATCCGACCCGCCCCGCTGATCTCGTAATGGATGGTTCGTGAAGCACCGGGGAACTTCGGCTCGCCTGCTTTGCCGCGCAAGATCACCGCAGAGTTGACGAGCGGGGGAGTCCCGGGAGTGTGCGCTACGTGGTCGTAGAACTGCTGCGCACTGTCGAGGCCAACGCGTTGAGGTAGTCGTGCCCACGAGTCGGCGAACTTCCGGTGGACGAGTACGCGGTAGGTGGGACGCGCATCGGGTCGACCTCCGGGTCGACGGGCCGGTTCGAACGGCGAGTACGAACCGGGATTCAGGGTCGGGGGGCGGGAACGAAGTCGTGTGCGTCGGCACGACCAGTGAGAACCTGGCGGCGCTTCGGGTCGGCGACCGCGAGTGACGTGGCGCGCCACGCCGCAATGATTTCTTCGAGGCCGGCTTGATCGAGTGATCCGCTGTCGAGATCTTCGAGGGCCGACCACATCTCGGCCAGGAATGATCGGATGTCGTCGGCATCGAGATGCTGAATCCAACGAATCGCTGTTGGAACACCACCGCACTCGATCGTGTGCAGAGCGAGCGCCCATTGCGCCACCGACTCGGCGCGTTCGAGAGCGTCGAGCCGCGTGAACACCAGCGCCGTTCCGTCGACCGCCCGGACGAGTGCTCGGTCGCGGGAGGCCGCTTCGAGGAGCTCGACGCGGCGTTCTTTCACGTCGGTGGCGGTGTAGATGGTCGACGGCATGGAGTCAGGATAATGGTCAGGATCATGACCACAACGCCCGAAAGGCTGGAACTTTTCCCAGGTTCGATGCGTTGTTGGGGCCGGGGGAGGTGGCTAGGGTCGGTGTTGTTCGGAATCCCGAACCGCTCTGGTTGCCGAGTTGTCGCACCGAGTGCCTCCCCGAGGGATCGCCGGGGGCTGTTCATTCGCCCCCTCCTCTTCCCCTCGTCTGAAAGCAGGTTCACGTGGCAGCAGATGCCCTCGAACAGTCAGTGCTCGAGTCGAAGGACAAAGAGCAGCTCGTCGCCATTGCCACGGCCCTCGGCCTGAAGTCGGTCGCGCGCGCCAAGAAGGAAGATCTCATCAAGAAGATCCTCGACACCGTGGGTGCATCGGGTGGTCCGGCCGAAGCGCCGGCGAAGCCCTCGCGTGGCCCGGGTCGTCCGCCCAAGACCGATCGCGCCGAGTCGAACGGTGAGTCCGAGGCTCCGGCCGCGAAGTCGTCGTCGAGCAAAGGTGGCGACGACGTGATCGTCGGCCCCGATGGCGAACCGCTCGCCGAGTGGGAAGCCGAACTCGTGCGTCAGGGCATCTCCACCGCCACCGAAGAAGTGAGTGGTGAAGGCGGCGAGCGCGCCCCGCGCGGAGACCGTCAGGATCGCGGCCCGCGCCAAGATCGCGGCGACCGTCAGGACCGTGGTGACCGCGGCGATCGCGGCCCGCGCCAGTTCAACGATCGCGGCCAAGGTGGCCAGGGCGGTCAGCGCAATTTCGACAATCAGCGTCAGTTCGATGGTGAAGGCGGACGTCGCCGTCGCCGTCGTCGTGGACGCGGTGGACGCGACGAAGGCCCGCAGGGCGACGATCGCGATTACTTGCAGAACGACTTCGGGAGCGAAGGCGGCCAGGGTGGCGAGCCCACCACCGTCGAAGTGTCGGGTTATCTCGACCTGCGCGACGAGGGCTATGGCTTCTTGCGCGTGAAGGGCTATCTGCCCAGCCGCGACGACGCCTACATCTCGGTCAAGCAGACCCGTCAGTACGGATTGCGCAAGGGCGATCACGTCACCGGCACCGCGCGCACCGCGGGTCGCAACGAGAAGAACCCGGCGTTGCTCGAGATCCACACCGTCAACGGCGGCGAGCCCGACAAGGTCAAGAATCGCCCGCGATTCGAAGATCTCACGGCGCTGTTCCCTGATCAGAAGTTGCGTCTCGAGAATCCGCTCGACCCGACCGACATGACGGCGCGCATCATCGACCTGATCTCGCCGATCGGTAAGGGTCAGCGCGGAATCATCGTGTCGCCGCCCAAGGCCGGTAAGACCACGATCATGAAGACGATCGCCACGGCGATCGAGCGCAACAGCCCCGAAGTCGAACTCATCGTGTTGCTCATCGACGAGCGTCCCGAAGAAGTGACCGACATGAGGCGCACGGTGCGCGGCGAAGTGATTTCGTCCACGTTCGACCGCCCGTCCGACGAACACACGGCTGTCGCCGAGCTCGCGCTCGAGAAGGCCAAGCGTCGTGTGGAAGTGGGCAAGGACGTCGTCATCATCCTCGATGGCATCACGCGTTTGAGTCGTGCGTACAACCTCGCCGCTCCGGCGAGCGGACGCATCCTCTCGGGTGGTATCGACGCGGGCGCGTTGTATCCGCCCAAGAAGTTCTTCGGCGCGGCCCGCAACATCGAAGAAGGTGGTTCGCTCACGATCCTCGCGACGGCGCTCGTGGAAACGAACAGCCGTATGGACGAAGCGATCTTCGAAGAGTTCAAGGGCACCGGCAACATGGAGTTGCGTCTCGATCGCCGTCTGGCCGAGAAGCGCATCTACCCGGCCATCGACGTGGACGCGTCGAGCACCCGCCACGAAGAGCTGTTGTTCGACCGTAAGCAGCTCCAGATGGTGTGGCGTCTGCGCCGCGTGCTGTCGGGTCTGGCCGCCGAGGGCAACCCGGCTCCGGGCCTCGAACTGCTGATGGATCGCCTGAAGCAGTTCAAGACGAACGACGAGTTCCTGGCCGAAATCGGCAAAACCCCCACGATGTGACCTGGTGGGGGCAGGTGGCCGGCCTGACCCCCGCCGATACACTCCTCCAGGCCCGAAACCGGGGAGCACGAAGGAAGAACCATGAAGGCCGAGATTCACCCGAAGTACGACACCGTTTCGGTTCGCTGCTCGTGCGGCAACAACTTCGAGACCCGTTCCACCATCCCCGGTTCGCTGAACGTCGAATTGTGCAACGAGTGCCACCCGTACTTCACGGGCAAGCAGAAGCTCGTCGACACCGGTGGACGCGTCGAGCGCTTCAACAAGCGTTACGGCGACCGCACCACCAAGGCCAAGAAGAAGTCCTGACCCTGTTGTTTTGGTGAGGATTCTTCACCTCATAGGTGAAAAATCATCACCAAATCCTCAGTGAAGCATCGTGTCTGGTCTCGCTGACGATCCCGATCGACGCTCACGACTGCTCGCTCTCACGCTTCAGGCGTTGGCCCGCGACAATTTCGGAGTCTCCTCTTTCGATGCCGCCACCGGCCTGACCCGAGGTGCGGCCGGAACCGCCGACAACCGCGCGTTCGTGTTGGTGGACGATCAACCCGCACGCGGACTCGGAGCCGCTCTCGCCTGGGCGTCACGTCACGAGGTGGACGAAGTGCATCTCATCGCATCGAGCGCCACCGGATCGCTCGCGCGTCGCGCCACTCAGTTCCGTTCGCGAGTGACGGTGTGGCATCGCGACGATCGCACACTTATCGAGGCCGTTCCGGAGGCGTTCCCCGAGCCGCGTGAAGTGCCGGCCGAACACCTCGCCTTTCGCGACACGATCGTGGAAGCCGGCGCGCGCGCATCGGTAGAGCACGGTGTGTTGGCCGGAGAGGTACGCGGCCTCGAGGTGTGTCGGGCCATCACCGATCCGCACACCGGCGCGCATCGCCTCGAAGTCGGAGTGGGGGAGCACGACCGCGAAGCGTTCGGCATGTTGCACGGCGATACGCCCACGGCCGATTCGCTTCGTCGCATCGTGCGCATCGCCGACCCGCACCGTTCGCCCGGTGCCGATCCGCATCCGCTCAATCGACTCGGTGCCGAGCGATCACTGCGCGATCGCGTGATTGCCGATCCCTCGGTCGTCGGATTGGCATCACTCGACACCGCGCCGCCGCCGACTCCGCGCGCCAACTTGAAGGACCCCATTCCGTGCGTGGCCCGCGGTCTCACCACTGACGGTCGCGAGGTGGTGGCCGTGTTCTCCACCGGTATCGACCTCGACGTGGTTCCGTTCGCGGCTGACGCACGACTCGCGTTGTGTGGCGGCGATCTGCCCAACACCGACTTGGTGATCGTGGTTCCCGAACGTGACGCATCGCCCGTGACGACGCGTCTGTCCGAGCGACTCGTGCACCCCGCGCGCATCGTCGGCATTCGGCATCCCTAACCTGGGATCGCCATGGCTGAGCAGTCGACCTCCGATCGTTGGGATGCGCTGCTGAACGAACACGCCACCATGGAGGCGTTGTTGTCGGATCCCGACGTGGTGAGCGACCAGCGCCGCCTGCGCGACGTGTCGCGTCGTTACAAGGAACTCGGCCCGGTGGTGGAGTGCATTCGAACCATCCAGGCTCGCCAGAGCGACGCGCAAGCGGCCACCGACTTGCTCGGGCTCACCGACGATGCGACCGAACGCGATTCGCTGAAGGACGAGAAGCTCGCCGCCGAGGCCGATGTCGCTCGCCTCGAAGAAGAGCTCAAGCTGCTCCTATTGCCAAAGGACCCCAACGACGGACGACCGGTGATCCTCGAGATCCGGGGCGCCGAAGGCGGAGAAGAGGCCAACCTCTTCGCGCGCGATCTCTACGACATGTACGTGGCGTACGCGGCGCGCCGGGGTTGGAAGACCGAGACCCTCGCGTTCGATCCGTCCGACTTGGGTGGTGTGAACCAAGCCACCTTCGTGATTCGCGGCGACGACGCGTGGTCGAGGTTGAAGTACGAGGGCGGGCCGCATCGTGTGCAGCGCGTTCCGGTCACCGAGAGTCAAGGGCGTATTCACACGTCGTCGGCCACGGTGATGGTGTTGCCCGAGGCCGAAGAAGTCGACGTGCAGATCGACGACAAGGATCTGCAGATCGACGTGTTCCGTTCGAGCGGCGCGGGCGGCCAGAGCGTGAACACCACCGACTCGGCCGTGCGAATCACGCACATCCCCACCGGCATCGTGGTCTCGATGCAGGACGAGCGCAGCCAGATCCAGAACCGGGCCCGCGCCATGACGGTGTTGCGGTCGCGACTGTTGAAGGCGGCGCAAGAAGAGCAGGACGCAAAGATGTCGGCCGAACGCCGTTCGCAGGTGGGTGGCGGTGGCCGCAGCGAGAAGATCCGCACCTACAACTTCAAAGAGAATCGCCTCACCGACCACCGCATCGGTTTCACCATTTACAGCCTCTCCGATGTGCTCGCGGGCGATCTCGATTCGGTGATCGACGCGTTGGCCAACGACGAGCGGGCCCGCCAGTTGTCGGGCGAGGACGACTGAATGTCCGAGCACCTCACGTGGCGGCAGTTGTGGGCCGACACCGCGAAGGTTCTCGATGATCGTCCGGCCGCGCGCTGGTTGTGCGAGACGGCGTGTGGTCTCGACGGTGACGAGTTCACGGGCGCGCTCGACGAGCCCGCCACCGAACGCATGGTGAAGCATCTCGACGAGATGGTGGGCCGTTACCGCGCCGGTGAACCGCTTGCATACGCGATGGGTCGGTGGACGTTTCGCCGGGTGGAGTTGATGATCGATCGTCGCGTGCTGATTCCGCGACCGGAAACCGAACTCGTGGCCGAGGCCGCGATCGAGTTGGCGCGAAGTGTTTCGCCGCGTCGCGTGGCCGACCTCGGAACTGGATCGGGTGCGATCGGATTGTCGTTGGCAGCCGAATTGCCGATCGACAACACCGAGGTGTGGCTCACCGATGCATCGACCGATGCGCTCGACGTGGCGCGAGCCAACGCGGCTGGCCTCGGGCGGGCCGCGGCCAACGTTCGGTTCGGTCAGGGTTCGTGGTGGAGTGCGCTACCGAGCGAGTTGCGCGGAACGTTCGACGTGGTGGTGTCGAATCCTCCGTACATCGCGGTCGACGACACCGAGGTCGACGAATCGGTGCGCGAATGGGAGCCCGCCTCGGCGCTGTTCGCGGGCGGTGACGGTCTGGACGACATTCGCGCGATCATGACCGGTGCGCGCGAGTGGTTGAAGCCGGGTGGTTGGCTGGTGCTCGAGATCGGGTATCGCCAAGGCGATGCGGTGTTGGCGCTGGCGAGTGAGTGTGGCGTGGTGAACGCCGAGGTGCGCAACGACCTGGCCCACCGCCCCCGCATCGTGGTGGCGCGCTCACCCGAGTGAGCGCGCCAAGAACTCCAATTGGTGAAGCAACAGGTTCTCGGCCACGACGGGTTGAGGGGTCATGTGTGTGACACCGCTGAGGGGGAGAACCTCGTGCGGTCGACCGGCGGCCAACAACGCCGATGACAACTGGAGCGTGTGCGCGGCCACCACGTTGTCGTCAGCCAGTCCGTGCACGAGCAACAGCGGACGGGTGAGCAGCGCCGCATCGCTGAGCAACGACGTGCGATCGTACGGTGCAGGATCGACAGCGGGATTGCCCAAGTAACGCTCGGTGTAATGCGTGTCGTAGAGCCGCCACTCGGTGACGGGCGCGCCAGCCACCGCGGCGTGGAACACATCGGGTCGACGCATCACAGCGAGCGCGGCGAGATATCCGCCGAAACTCCATCCGCGAATACCGACGCGCGTGAGATCGAGATCGGGATTGTCGGCGGCCAACGCGTGGAGTGCGTCCACTTGATCGTCGAGCACGGCCGTGGCGAGATCGAGATGCACGCTGCGCTCCCACTCGGTGCCGAGTGCCGGTGTGCCGCGACCGTCGGCCACGACCACGGCGAAACCCTGATCGGCGAACCACTGCGACGTGCAATGCGCGGTGTACGAGTCGACCACGCGTTGCGCGTGTGGGCCACCGTACGGGTCCATCAGCACCGGCAACTTCGTTCCCGGTTTGTGATCGCGGGGGAGGAGAAGCGCGGTCGGAACACCACGCGATCCACGTCGAGAAAGCGTGACCCGCGGCGCGACGAGTGGCTTCTCCGACAGGCTCGTGATCACCGTGGTGCGAGTCGGGTGAATGATCGTGGTCTCGGCCTTCTCGATCGTGATCGACGCACGGCGCGTCACCACGGTGTCGCCACCCACCGCCACCGTGTTGATGCCGGTCACGTCGGTGAGGGCAGTGATGGTGCCGTCGAGCGACCAGCGCCACGCACCCATGCCCTCGGGATGGTCGGGCGAGTTACCCGCGAATACCAGACCACGCGCATCGGCGCTCACGATCGAACGCACGTTGATCGACGTTGGTGTGACCGGAGAGCCATCCACCATCAACCGCTTCCAACCGTCGCGGTCGGCCACGGTGACCAGGCGGCCGTCGTCGAGCACCACCGGTGATCCCGGCACCAGATCGACCCAGGTGTCACTCGTGTCGCGCCACACTTCGCGCGCGGCACCACCCGCACGTGCACCGCGATACACCACCATCGTCTTCTGATCGCGCGCCTCGACCGAGAACAACACGTCGTCGCCGGCCCAGCCGACCGTGGCGAGATACTCGAACGCGCCCCGGTCCCATGCGATGTCGACGCGTGACGAAGCATCGACCGCGAGTACGTGCAGAGTCACATCGGCGTTCGCGGTCCCGGCCGCGGGATACGGATGCTCGGCGGCTGGCCGCTCGGGATGAGCCGGGTCGGCGATGTACCAACGCGAAACGCGCGCATCGTCCACGCGACACATGGCGAGATGCGTGCCTTCCTTGTTCCACCAGTAGCCGCGATAGCGCCCCATCTCTTCGGCGGCGATGAACTCGGCCGAGCCCCACGACACGGTGTCGGGTTCGGAGAACACATTGGGCCCGGCCAGCTCGCGCGACGAGCCGTCGAGTTCGGCGATGCGCAACGCGCGGCCGCTCACGTACGCGATGCGCGAACCAGTGGGGTCGAGACGCGGATCGAACACCGGTCCGTCCACGTTCAACTCGCGCAGATCACCCGAGAGAGAACCGACGAAGAGTCGGCCCGCCAGCGCGCAGCAGAACATCGTCACGTCGCGATCAGTAGCGAACGACGTGATTCCACCGGCACCTTCGCGCAACCGCTCGCGTCGCGCCTTCTCCTCCGGCGGCAAGTCGGTGTCGTCGAGACCGGCTGCGAGCATCACCTTCGGATCGGCCATCAGACGTTCGGTACCGCTCGATGCGTCGATCACCCACAAGCAGTTGACCGGATCGGATCCGCCGCGACTACGCAAAAACACCACGCGTTCACCGTCGGGCGACACCGTGATGTTGCGGGGTTCGCCGAGTGTGAGCCGCTGCGTGCGCGCGTACTGCTGCGGAAACGAGTCGGTGCGACTCATGCGATCACGGAGTGACGAGGATCTTGGCGTGGGCCTCGGGGTCGCCGAGATCCTTGAACGCTTGCGGCACACCATCGATCGGCACGCGACCGGTGATGAGCGGAGCGAGATCGACTTTGCCTTCGGCGATGGCGGTGAGCGCACTGCCGAATTCGATCGGGGAGTAGCCGAGCGCGAACTGGATCTGCAGCTCCTTGCCGATGCCGAGCATCGGATGGAACGAGTCGTGCTGCATGCACGCGCCCACCACCAGCACGCGACCGTCCTTGGGTGCCATGCGCATGGCCTGTTCGATCATTCCGGGCACGCCAACGGCTTCGAAGATCACGAGCGGCTTCTTGCCGTCGATCTTGCGCCACGCTTCGATGGCCGGCGTCTCGCGCGGATCGACCACCACATCGGCACCCAACTTCTCGGCGAGAGCACGACGCTTGGGCGAGAAGTCGGCGCCCACGATCGGGCCGATGCCCTTCATCTTCAACTCGGCGATGCACGCGAGACCCACCGGACCGAGTCCGAGGATCACGGCGGCCTCACCTTGTTTGATGTTGCTCTTCGCGACCGCGTGCACACCGACCGCGAGCGGCTCGGTCATGGCGGCGAGTTCGTGCGACAGACCGTTGGGAACCTTGATCGACATCATCTCGTTGGCGATGATGCGCTCGCTGTAGCCGCCGGGGTACTTGTTGGAGAAGCCAACGCCATGAATTCCGCTCTCGTCGAACACGACCGGGAACGACACGATGATGTCGCCCGCCTTCAAGTTGTTCACGCCCGGGCCGACGTCGAGCACTTCGCAGCAGTACTCGTGACCCATCACGGTGTCGTGATCGGGTTCGAACACGACCGGACTTCCCGGGTCGCGCGGGCCGTCACCGGCGAGTTCCTGCGACAGGCGGCGACTCTCTTCGCCGTGCACGAGAAGGTGCAGATCGCTACCGCAGATTCCGCAGGCGAGCACCTTGGCGAGCACCTGGCCGCCACCCGGTGTGGGCTCGGGG